>DASVWD010000243.1 GCA_036389795.1 Longimicrobium sp. | reverse complement strand
GTGCAGCCGCTGACGCTGCCGCCGCCGTAGAAGTAGACGCTCAGGGAGTTGTTGCTCGAGCCGGCGTACGCGTACAGGTTGCCCTCGAGGCTCGCGTACTTGGTGGTCGACAGCCAGCCGGCGGCCACGTACGCGTCCACGTCGAACCAGCTGCAGCTGCTGTAGCAGGTGCGGTCGATCGGCTCGGGCTCGCACGGCTCGTCGTAGTAGCAGGGCTTCAGGACGGAGGAGGGCCTCAGCCGGCTGTCGGGCACGCCGTCGCGCACCACGTCCTTCTTCGTCACGGACAGGACCCGGCCCTGGCCGTTCGCCTGCTGGTTCAGCCGCGCCACGAGGGGGTCGTCGGACTGCCGCGGCGGCGCGGTGCCGGTGTCGGAGCAGGCGGCCAGCGTGGTGCCGAGCGCGAGCGCGGCCAGGGCCAGGATCCGGCGGGTGGATTGCATTGGGAAGTCCTCCAGGGGATGACGGTTTTCTTCCCCCTCCCGCCGGACGCGGCGGGAGGGGCGGTCCGGCGGGGCGCCGCGGCGGCGCCCCCCGGGATCAGAAGCAGGTGCTGGCCTGGTCCCACTCGTTGCCGTCGATGCCGTACTGGTTCGTCGACCAGCCGTCCACGTAGACCTTCCAGCTGAACACGCCGCCGTTGTACTCGATGTAGCGGCTCGCGCCCAGCGTGAGGGGGCCGTTGCCGCCGGTCAGGTAGGTGCTGTCGAAGAGCGGCGGGTTGCTCGTGCAGCCGCTGACGCTGCCGCCGCCGTAGAAGTAGACGCTCAGGGAGTTGTTGCTCGAGCCGGCGTACGCGTACAGGTTGCCCTCGAGGCTCGCGTACTTGGTGGTCTGCAGCCATCCGGCGGCCACGTACGCGTCCACGTCGAACCAGGAGCAGTTGCCGTAGCAGGTGGGGTCGATCGGCTCGTAGGGCTCGCACGGATTCCCGTCGATGGTCTCGTAGCAGGGCTGGAGGGCCGCCTGGGTGGAAGGCTTCAGCATCCCCTCCGGCACGCCGGGGAGCGTCACGTCCTTCTTCGTCACGGACAGGACCCGGCCCTGGCCGTTCGCTGCCCGGTTCAGCCGCGCCACGAGCGGATCTGCGTCCTGCTGCTGCGGGGCGGTGCCGCTGTCGGAGCAGGCGGCCAGCGTGGTGCCGAGCGCGAGCGCGGCCAGGGCCAGGATCCGGCGGGTGGATTGCATGGCGAGTCCTCCAGGATGGCGGTTCTCTTCCCCCTTCCGCCGAACGTCGGCGGGGGACAGCCGGCGAAAGCGCCGACCGGCACCGTCAACCGTAACGGGTTCTACTATACGTCGCAAAAGGTGAATGCAACTCTGCCGAACCGCCACGCGACTCCCCCGAACCGCGTCGCCGCTTAGATCCTATTCAGCCATTGAGAGAGAAAACGACTCCGAGCACCGCTTGCGGAAAGCCTCGAGTAGCCGGCGCAGTCCGCCGGGGCGGCGCAGGTCGCGCACGCGCAGTCCCGCGTACCGGTGCACCTGCGTCCGGAGCGCGGCCGCCGAGGGGTAGCCGATCGCCCGGGCCGCCTGCTCCGCGGAGCGCCCCGCGCTCGCCATCAGGTGCGCGGCGTGGAAGAGGCGCGTCCACACGATCAGCCGGTTGAGCGAGGGGAGCCCCGCCCGGCGCAGGCGCGCCCGCAGGGTCTTGGCGTGGCAGAACTGCGAGCGGGCCGCCCGCGCGGGGTCCAGCGGCGCGGCGGCGTTCGACAGCAGGTGCAGCAGCAGCGGCTGCAGCGAGTCGGGGAACAGGTCGCCCAGGGCGCCGGTGACCTCGTCCACCAGGGGGCGCCAGAGCAGCTCCGCCACGTGAGCGCGGATGGCGGGCGGGTCGTCGTCGCGGCCGCGGATGAGCACCTCTCTCACGCCCAGGCGCGAGAGCCGCAGCAGGACACGCGCGCGCTCCCCGTCGAAGCGCCCGTACGGCAGCAGCGCCACGGCCGGCTGGGCGGCGTGCAGCTCCTCGCACCCCTCCACGCCGGCGTCGGGGTCGAACACCACCACGTCGGGAGGCCGCACCCGCGCCTGTCGCAGCAGCTCGCCCCAGGCGGGGGCGAACGCGAGCTCGCAGGGGGGCTCGCGGCGGGCATCCGGCGCCAGCGCGGCGCGCAGGCGCTCGGCCGCGGCGGGGTGTGGCAGCAGGGCGAGAACTCGTGCCATGCGGGCGCCTCCGAGGTGCTTCGGGGGGAACGCTCCGGTTCGGGGCCGCTTTCCCCGGACTCTTGCCGACACAGAAAAACATCTGGGGATGAAACATTAGTTTGTCACCGTAAACTTCGTCAAGGGGCAAACGGTCGTTTTCTTGGCGCAACTAACGTCCTTGAAGGAGCTGGTCAGAGAGCGCGTCGTGGGCGGCAGGTGGAGCGAGGTGGGTCTGGACGAGGGTCCGGAAGTCGAAGCGCCCCTCCCGGGCTGATGGGCGGCCCGGGAGCGGCACGGCAGGCAGGGGATGCCTGACGGGAAGTCAGAACTCGGCGCGCAGCCCCAGCGTGAGGGTGCGGCCGGGGACGACGGTGAGGTTGTCGGGCTCGCCGCGCTGGCGGTCCAGCAGGTTGTCGCCCGTCAGCACCAGCACGAACGGGCCGCGCACGTCCACCGCGGCGGTGGCGCCCAGGCGGGTGACGCCGCCGTACCGCAGCCAGTAGTCGCGCAGCGCGGCGCCCTCCAGGTGGTGGCCGCGCCACTGCCCGGCGACGAAGTCGCGCGCCAGGGCCAGGCGGTCGTAGCCGATCCAGTCCGAGGCGCGGTAGGCGGTCAGCGACCCCGACCAGCGCGGCGCCGTCCACGCGGCGGTCACGCTCAGCGTGCGCGCGGGGACCTCGAGCATGCGGTCGCCGGGGCGCAGGTCGCCCGTGTAGCCGGGGGCCAGGCGGCGGACGCGGCTGTCCACCAGCGACAGCGCGCCCGCGAGCGAGAGCCGCCCCAGCTCGGCCGAGCCCTGCGCCTCCCACCCGCGGTTGGAGATCTCGCCCACGTTCTGGGGCGCGTACGGCGTCTGGGGGCCCGTCCCCCAGGCGGTGTCGACCGGGAGCGCCACCCGCTGGATGAGCCCCGAGGCGACCTGGTGGTAGCGGGTGACCTGCAGCGAGAGCGCGCGCCCGAAGGCCAGGTCGAATCCCCCCTCCACCCCCGACTGCTCCTCCGGCTCCAGCCCCGCCCCCCGCGCCTGCGCGCGGAACCCCGGCCAGGCGCTGTCGCGCGGGGGACTCCGCACCGGGCGGATCCCCCTGCCGTACGCCGCGCGCACCTTGAGCGTCGCCAGGGCTCCCAGGTCGGCGACCCAGGCGCCGCCGAGCACGGGGAGCGCCGCGTACCGGCCGCCGGCGAGCCCCTCGTTGCGCTCCACCCGCAGGCCGGCGGTGAGGTAGAGGCGCTCGCCCAGCGCGGCGTTCCCCTGCGCCACCACCCCCGTGCTGTGCGTCCAGCTCACCAGCGCCTGGCGCGGCTCGCCCGGCCTGCCGCCGCCGCCCGCCTCCTCGCGCAGCACCGAGTGCTCGGCCACCAGGGTGAGCGCCAGGTCCGCGCGGCCGACGGTGCCCAGCCGCGCCACGCTGCTCATCCGCAGCGTCCCGCGGTCGGCGCCCCCGGCGGCGGCGCGCAGCGCGGCCTCGGCCGCGGTGGGCACCGGGGTGCGCTCGTCCAGCAGCCCGCTCAGCCGGTCGCCGTCGACGCCGACCACCAGGGAGTGCGTCCAGCGCTCGTCGGGGGTGTACTTCGCCGTGGCGCCCAGCGTGTACTGGCGCACCCGCTGCCCGTCGGGCGCGGCGGGGCCGGGGCGCGCGGGCGCGGTGTCGGGGAGCACGCCGTCCAGGACCGGGCTCGCGGCCACGCCGGCGCGGGCGGCGTAGAAGCGGGCGATCCCGGTGACGATCGTCCGCGCGCCCACCAGCCGCGCGCCGCCGCTGGCCACCAGGTAGCGGCTGGACCCGCCGGGGACGAACTCGCCCACGCCGCCGAGGCCCAGGCTGAGCCCCGCCGAGCGCACTTCGTCGCCCGCGCGCAGCGTCAGCGCGTGCTCCTGCGCCAGCGCGCCGCCCGGGGCGAAGTCGCTCCTCGCCATCCCCAGCCCGGTGCGCAGGCCCAGGCGCGGCGCGCCGGTGTCGGTCCCCTCGTGGCGGGTGACGATGTTGATCACCCCGCTGATGGCGTCGGTGCCGTAGAGCGCGGCTCCCTGCGGCCCGCGGATCACCTCGATGCGCTCCACCGCCTCGGGCGCCACCTGCGTCACCAGGAGCGGGTTGGCCACCTCGATCCCGTCGATGAACACCTTGGGGTGGCTCACCCCGAACGAGCTGGCGCCGCGGATGCCGCCGTAGCGCGCCACCAGGCTGGCCGGCGACTGCTCCCACGCCCAGGGGCCGGGGAGCGAGGCGGAGAGCAGCCGGGTGAGCGGCTCCGTCCCCGCGCGCCCCAGCTGCGCCCCGCCGATCACGTCCAGCGCCACGGGGAGCCCCCGCTGCGGGCCGCCACTGGCGCTCCCGGTCACCACGATCCGCTCCAGCGCCACGGTCCGGCTCAGCTCGGCCGGCGCCGCGCCCTCCTCCCGCGCGCGGCGCGGCGCCAGGACCACGTGGTCGGCGCCGGCCACCACGGGCTCCACCGGGGTGCCGCGCAGCAGCTCCGCGAGCGCGTCGCCCACGGCCACCGCGCCGTGCGAGACGCAGACGCGCCGCTCCAGCGGGAGGAGGTCGGCGCTGTAGGAGATGCGCAGGCGCGCGGCCGCGGCCAGGCGGTCGAGCGCGTCGCGGAGCGAGACGTCGCGCGCGTGGAAGGAGAGGGTGCGGTCGAGCGGGGCGGGCCAGCGCTGCGCCGGGGGAGACGCTTCGCCCGCGCCCGCGGGGCAGGCGGGCGCCGCGCGCGCGGCCGCCGGGGCGGCGAGCGCCAGCAGGGCGAGCGCGCGGGGAAAAGCGCGCCGGAGCCGCGCCGCGCGGGCGCCGCTCATCGCGCGCGCAGCACGGCGGTGTCCCCGCGCATCTCCACCTCGGCGCCCAGGGCGAGCGCCACCACCTCCAGCACCCGCTCCGGCGCCTCGCCGGCGAACGAGGCGGTGAGCCGGCGGCCGGCGAGCGCGGCGTCCCCCGCGCGCAGCTCCACCCCGTACCAGCGGCGGAGGTCCGAGGCCACCTGCTCCAGCGGCGCGTCGCGGAAGACGAGCCGCCCCCGCGTCCACGCCAGGTCGTCGTCCGTGGCCGCCGCGCGCTCGGGGACGATGCGCCCCGAGGGCTCCAGCACCGCGCGGTCGCCCCCCCGCAGCACCACGCCCGTGCCCTGGGGCGACGCCGCCGGCTGCAGGGCGACGGAGCCGGCGGTCACCACCACGCGCACCTGCTCGCCGGGGTCGGAGTGCACCGAGAACACGGTCCCCAGGTCGCGCACCCGCGCCGCGCCCGCGCGCACGGTGAAGGGGCGCGACGCGTCGTGGGGGACGTCGAAGAGCGCCTCGCCCGCGAGCTCCACCGGGCGGCTGCCGCGCCCGTACCCGGCGGCCACGGTGAGCCGGCTCCCGGGGCCGAGCAGGACGCGGCTCCCGTCCGGCAGGCGCACCGAGTCGCGCTCGCCCACCGCCGTCGTGTAGGTCCGCGCGACGGAGGTGCCCCGCTCTCCGCGGACCATCCGCCAGAGGAGGTAGGGGCCGATGAGGAGGAGCGCGGCCACCGCGGCGGCGCGCAGCACGGGCCGCCACCCCGCGGCCCGCCCCTGGCGCTCCCGCGGGCGGCGGAGCGGGATCGCCCGCGCCCCGGGCTCGTCCATCCGCGCCCGCACGCGCCGGAGCGCCCCCTCCACGTCCAGGTCCGCCGGTGCCCGCCAGGCGAAGCGGTCCAGCGAGCGGTCGAGGGCGTCGAGCCGCTCCCGGCGCGCGGGGTCTTCGGCCAGCCAGGCGCGGACGGCGTCGGCCTCCTCCGGCGGGCTCTCGCCGGCCAGGAAGCGGGCCAGGGCCTCCCAGTCGGCCGGCTCGCCGCGCGTCTCGGGCACCTCGGTTCCGTTCTCCATGCTCCTAGGACACGTGAGCCCCGGCGCACCCCTACTCCCCGTCCCCCGCGCGCGCGTGGCCGGATTGCTGCCCGTGGCGTGCCGCCGGTAATTTACGCCCCCCGCCGGAAGCGGCGACAGGGGAGCCGCCCGCCCGCACCAGGCCTTCGCGAGCCATGAGCGCACCGTGACCGACCGCGAGCTCCTCGACCGTCTCCGCCGGGACGACGGCGCCGCGTTCGACGCGCTCTTCCGCGCGCACTACCCCGCGCTGGTGGGCGTCGCGGAGCGGCTCCTGGGCGAGCGCGCCGTGGCCGAGGAGGTCGCGCAGGACGTGATGCTCGAGCTCTGGCGCCGGCGCGGGACGGTGTCGGTGGACGACTCGCTGCGCGCCTACCTCTTCCGCGCCGCCCGCAACCGGGCGCTCAACCACCTGCGCCACGAGCGGATGAAGCAGCGCACCGCCCCCCGCGCCGCCGGGGAGACGGTGACCCGCCCCGAGGCCCCCGCGCGCCTGGAGGAGGAGGAGATCGACCGCGCCGTGCGCGAGGCGGTGGGCGCCCTCCCCGAGCGCTGCCGCGAGGTCTTCGAGCTGAGCCGCGGCCACGGCCTGCGCTACGCCGAGATCGCCGGCGTGCTGGGGATCTCGGTGAAGACCGTCGAGGCGCAGATGGGGAAGGCGCTGCGCGTCCTGCGCGACCGCCTGGCCCCTTTCCTCCCCGGTGCCGACGACGGGTGACGCAAACTTTCGAGCTGCCTGACTGCTGGTCTCACACAGAGACACTGAGGCACAGGGAACTTCACGCGATTTCGCCGAGGATCGTTCTGGATCCTGATTCTCCAACGAAAAGCCTCACACGGAGTTAACGGAGTCAACAGAGAACCCCCTGCCGTCTCCGTCAACTCCGTCGACTCCGTGAGCCAAGCTGTTCCGCTCCCGCCGTAGGGGTACGCTCCCCCTCGTGTGTCTCCAGTGGTGAAAGCCGGCGGACGCGGGCCCGAATCAGGTCGGGTCTCCACCGGACGGGCCAACCCGGACACCCATCCCATGAACCGCACCACTCCGCGCGCCCTGGCGGCCGCCCTGGTCCTGGCCGACGCCGCCGCCTGCTCCGACATCACCGGCTCGGAGGGGCCGGATTCGGTGTGACATGAAGCGAATCTACCCCGCCCTGGCCCTGCTGGTCCTCGCGGCGTGCGCGGGGCGCAGGGACCCGGCGCCCGCCGGCGAGGAGCGCCCCGCCGTGCTCTCCGCCGGCACGGCGCCGCCGCCCGTCTACGCCCTGCTCGGCTACCGCGACCGGCTGGCGCTCAGCTCCGCGCAGGTGAACGCGCTGGACTCGATCGGCGCCTGGCTCGACACGGCGAACCGGCCCCTGCTCGCGCAGCTCGGCGAGCTCCGCGATGGCGACCGCTCCCGCCGGCGCCCGGGCGGAGCGGGTAGCGCCCGGCCCGGCGACCGGGCCTGGCCCATCCTGCTGCGGCTCGCCGAGAACAACGGCGCGGCCGCCACCCGGGTGCGGGCGGTGCTCTCGGCGGAGCAGCGGGAGCGCGTCTGCGAGCTCTTCGCCCTGCTCCACGAGCGGCGTGCGCCCCGCGGCGGCCGGTCCGCGCCGTCCCTCGCGCGGCAGACGGGCCCGGGTGCACCGGGCGGCGCCGCGTACGGCTTCCGCGAAGGCCGGGGGCCGGCATGGCCCTGGTGTACGAAGCCTCCCGAAGGCGGGGGGTCAGGCGCGTGACGGAGCAAGGGGGGTCCCGGCGAGGGACCCCCTTTCACATCGCCCGTCGATCCAGGCAGGGACATCGCAGACCCACCCGGGGCGGACCTGTCCCACGTCCTGTGGCACCACCTCCTCGGCCGCGGGTGGGCTCCGGGTGAGGGAAACCCGCCCGCGGCAACGACCTGGAGAAGATGGAGCCGCGGGACGTGAACGAGGTATCGGGATTGCCTTCCGGCGGGCCACGGAAAGCCGCATCGCCGTGCCCGGGGCGCATGGTGATCCGGTGCGACGCGGAGCCTGAAACACCGCCGGGCCGCCTTCCGTATCCACCGCCCCAACGCGGGGGAGGAGTCCTTCTCCCCCGCCGCAGCGGACCACACGACCCGGCAGGCCCGGGCCCGTTCGACCAGCGAGACGGTCCGCAACCGCCAGTCCCGAAACCGCGCCATGTCTTCGATACATCCGGTCAGGTCCGCCCTGCTGCTCGCCGCGCTCGCCGCCGCTCCCGCCGCCGCGCAGGCGCCGGCGATGGAGCTGGTCGTCAACATCCCCGCCGGCCGCCTCGACGTGCTCCAGGGCGGCGAGCGCATCCGCTCCTACCCGGTGTCGGTGGGCCGGGCGCGCTACGCCACCCCCACCGGCGAGGCCGCCATCCGCCGCATGGTCTGGAACCCCTCGTGGACGCCCCCGCCCGGCTCCGACTGGGCGCGCGACGAGAAGCCGGCCGGCCCGGGGTGGAACAACCCGATGGGGCGCGTGAAGATGCACCTGTTCGGCGTCTACTACGTGCACGGCACGCCGGCCGCCAACGAGCGGCACCTGGGCCGCCCCGCCAGCCACGGCTGCATCCGCATGCGCAACGCCGACGTGATGGAGCTGGCGAAGCTGGTGCTGCAGGCCGAGGGCGCCCCGATCGCGGAGAGCACCGTGCAGCGCCTGGTGGACAACCCGCGGGCCACGCGCGAGCTCGCCCTCTCCGGCCGGGTGCGGGTGCGCATCGAGTACCGGCTGGCGGAAGTGGAGGCCGACTCGGTGACGCTGCACCCCGACGTCTACGCGCGCACCGGCCGCGGCTACGCCGCCCGCGTGCACGAGGAGCTGAGCCGCGCCGGCGCCGACCCCGTCCCCGTGCTCGCCCAGCTCAAGACCTCGCGGGCGCCCGCGGCGGCCGTCCGCCTGGCCCGCGGCACCACGCCCGCAGCGCCCGCCGCCCCCGCCGTCGCCGCCCTGCCCGTGCGCGAGCCCGCGGTCGCGGTCGGCGTGCCGGCCGGGAGCACCGCCACGCTGCAGCGGTAAGCCACCGATCGACGGCGGAGCACGAGGAGGGCGCCTTCCCCGGGGGAGGCGCCCTCCTCGTGCTCATCGAGACAGCTGCCGGCGCCACCCCCGCGCGGTAGCAGGCGCCGCAGCCGGAGCGGAGTCCTGAACACGCAGCGGGGCAGCAGATGATCTCTGCCGCCCCGCCGGCGATTGCCAGCCCGTTCCGCCTTTCAGGACGAGCTCCTGAGCACTAACCGCTGGCGTACCCAGCCGGCAAGCTGCGGCTCAGAGACGGCGCCACTGGCCAGATCGAGCACGACCGCGACTTCGTCGGGCTCCTCGGCCGCGATCTCGTAGCCGTTCAGCCACGCGAACATGTGCATCGCCGCCAGGGCGATGCGCTTGTTTCCGTCCGCATAGCCGTGATTGCGTGCGAGCCCGAACCCGTAGCCGGCGGCGAGGTCGGCGAGGGTCGCGTCGGGCTCGTAGAGCCAGCGGTTGCGCGGCCGCGCCAGCGCCGACTCGATCATCCCCTCGTCGCGCACCCCGTACAGCCCCCCGTGCTCCGCGATCAGCTCGCGATGCATGGCATCCACCAGGGCGCGCCAGAGCCACCGCGGCTCTTCCACGCTACCTGGCCAGCTCGCGGAACGCGTTCCGGTGCTTGCGCCGTATTTCCTCGAAGCCTTCCATCGCCTCCTCGAAGGCGGGATCGTACGGCGTCAGCTCGAAGCCGCGCTCCGTGCGCACCAGGTGCAGCGTGTCCCCGACCCCGGCGTGCAGCACATCCAGCACTTCCTTCGGCAGGATCACCCCCGCCGAGCCGCCCACCTGCCGGATCTTGATGCTTGCATGCGTCATTCGCAGCCTCCTTGCGCGGTCCGGTTATAAGATGCCTTATAACCCGGTAAAGTTCAATCCCGGGCGCGAGGAAGCCCTGATGCAAGGCTCGGAATCTCCCGCGGCCGGCACCGGCTCGGGCCGCCGCCGGCAGCAGCTCGAGCCGCGCCTGCTTCACGCCGGAGAGCCGCAGGCGTAGCCGGTGGAATGGCGCTCCTGCTCGTCCGTGCGCGTCACGCCCGCGTCCCGCGGTCCATAACCCTGCTTCCGTGCGTAAGCCGGCCTCGCCGTTGCCGCCGGAGACGGGCGGGCGGCCGGCTCACGTCATGGCGCGCAGCTCGGCGGCGAGGGTGCGGGTCACGCTGGCCCAGTCGTAGCGCTCGCGCGCCACGCGCCGCAGCACCTCCCGGTAGCGTCCGCCCACCTCCAGCGCCACCGGGAAGT
Source organism: Longimicrobium sp. (assembly GCA_036389795.1). Taxonomy (NCBI): domain Bacteria; kingdom Pseudomonadati; phylum Gemmatimonadota; class Longimicrobiia; order Longimicrobiales; family Longimicrobiaceae; genus Longimicrobium; species Longimicrobium sp. The sequence goes on along the minus strand of DASVWD010000243.1, from coordinate 43,656 downwards.
GGCGGACCAGGTCGGCCACGGTCCGCTCCGGGGCCGGGTCCAGCTTCATCGGCTCGGCCGCGCCCGGGGGGAGCGACTCCGCCACCGCGTCGATGCTCGCCTTCATCCCGCCGAAGTAGGTGCCCATCGGGAACGCCCCCGACGCGAGCGCCTCCAGGAACACCAGCGGCCCGGCCTCCCTGACCACCGAGGGGAAGACCGCCACGTCGCAGCAGGGGAAGAGGTGGCGCAGCTCCCGGTGCGTGAGGTACCCGGTGAACACCACGCGCTCCGGGCGGACGTGCCGGCGGGCCGCCGCGAAGTACGCGTCCAGCTCCCCGCGCGCGCCCAGCTGCGCGAAGAAGCGGGCCACCTTGGTGAGCTCCTCTCCTCCACCCTCGCCCTCGCCCTCGGGCTCCCCCTCCAGCGCCCGGCCCCACGCCACGATCCGCTCCGCCAGGGCCCGCTCGCCGTGCTCCAGCGCCCAGAGCAGCGCCTCCAGCGGCTCGCGCAGCGGCCCGTGCCCCACCACCAGCAGGCGTAAGTCCGGGGTGCGCTCCAGGAGCAGCGGCAGGGCGGCGACCACCTCCTGCACCCCCTTTGCCGAGATCAGGCGGCCCACGTACAGCAGCGTGGGGTCCTTCTCCCAGTCCACGGCCGCGAGCTTCGCCTCCAGGTCCGCGTCGGGGGCCTTGGGCTCGAACCCGCGCGCCGCGCCGAGCGCCTCCTCGAGCGCCGCCCGGTCCAGCCCGCCGTGCAGCCGGCCGCGCATCGCCTCCGTCTGCCCGGGGGTGCGCCCGCGCGGGAGCCCCTCCAGCGCGCCGCGCAGCTCGGCGATCTTCCCGCGGCGCCCCGCGCGCGGGACGGGCTCGAACTGGCCGGTGTCGACCCCCAGGTGCAGGTCGCGCATCCTGGCCTCCAGGTCGGGCACCGCGGTGAACACGGACCGCACCCGCGCGCGCATCTCGTCGCCGATCACGAAGATCCGGCCGGCCGCGGCGAAGGCGCCCGCCGCCAGGCGCAGGAAGCGCGGGTCGCGCTTGACCGCGTACTCCAGCGCGCTCCCGTGCGGCATCACCGCGAAGGGGACGCCCGCGGCCGCGCCCACCCGCTGGGCCACCACCGACATCAGCACCGCGTGGTTGGCGTGCATGGCGGTGATCCCGTTCTCCCGCACCACCCGGAGGAGCGCGGCCACGTTCCTCTCCAGGTAGTCGTCGATCGCCTCGTCGGGGAGCTCGACCATGGGGACCACGTTCGGGAACTCCTCGTAGCGGTCCCACACGTACACCGGGAGCGTGTCGCCCAGCACCGGCTTGTGCAGCACGCAGCACCCGGGGTAGGCGCCCGGCTCCCCCCGGTAGAAGGTCTCGACGCCGCCGCCGGGGAGGTAGCGGCGCGCCTCGCGGATGAACGGGTAGCGCTCCGGGTGGTTCTCCTGCGCCATCAGGTGGACGGTCTCGCCCTGGCGGCAGAGCGACTCCACCACCGAGCGCGTCCACAGGTTGCTCCCAGAGCCTTCCAGCAGGTATCCGTGCAGGATGCAGATCATCTTCGCTCGCGCCGCGGGTCGGGGTTCCGCGCGGCGGAGTGCAAGGTTGCGGCCGGGAGGACGGGACGGGAGACGCTTCTCTTGACCGTCTAGAGGAACAGGTGTATCCTTCTCCTGTAGACCGCCGAAAGGAGAAACATGGCGCACGACCAGTCGGACCTCCTCCAGGGCACCCTGGAGCTCCTGGTTCTGAAGACGCTCTCGCTCGAGCCGATGCACGGGTGGGGGATCAGCCAGCGCATCCAGCAGATGTCCCGCGACGTGTTCCAGGTGAACCAGGGGAGCCTCTACCCCGCGCTGCAGCGGATGAAGTCGCGGGGGCTGATCCGCTCCGAGTGGCGCACCACCGAGAACAACCGCAAGGCGAAGTACTACCTGCTGACCCCGGCGGGCGAGCGCGAGCTGGCTCGCGAGCGCTCGCAGTGGGAGCGCTCGTCGGCGGCGGTGAACTGGGTCCTCGACTGGAAGGGCGGGCTCGCATGAGGTGGATCGCGGAGGCGCGCGAGCGGCTGCGGGGCCTGTTCTTCCGCGCCCGGGAAGAGGCGGAGATGGACGAGGAGCTCCGCTTCCACCTGGAGATGGAGACCGAGCGGCTCATGCGCGAGGAGGGGCTCGGGCCGGCGGAGGCGCGGCGGCGGGCCCGGGTGGCCTTCGGCGGCGTGGAGAAGTACAAGGAGGAGGTCCGCGACGCCCGCGGGCTGGGGTGGCTGACCGGGATGTCGCTGGACTTCAAGCTGGGCCTGCGCATGCTGCTCAAGTACCCCGGGCTCACCCTGGTGGGCGGCCTGGCGATGGCGTTCGCCATCTGGGTGGGCGCCGGCACCTTCGAGTTCGTCACCCAGGTGCTCCGCCCCACGCTGCCGCTGGACGAGGGCGGCCGCATCGTGGGCGTCCGCAACTGGGACGCGGCCGCGGGGCGGCCGCACGACCGGGCGCTGCACGACTTCGCCGCCTGGCGCCACGAGCTGCGGGCGGTGGGGGAGCTCGGCGCCTTCCGCACGCTCGAGCGCAACCTGATCACGGGCGCGGGCGAGGCCGAGCCGGTGGAGGTGGCGGAGATCAGCGCCTCCGCGTTCCGGCTGGCCCGCGTCCCCCCGCTCCTGGGCCGCTCTCTGGTGGAGACCGACGAGCAGGCCGGGGCGCCCCCGGTGGTGGTCATCGGGCACGACGTCTGGAAGACGCGCTTCGGGGGCGACCCCGGCGTGGTCGGGCGGACGGTGCGGCTGGGGAGCGCAGAGGCCACCGTGGTCGGCGTGATGCCGGAGGGCTTCGGCTTCCCCGTGGCCCAGGGCCTCTGGGTCCCGCTGCACCTGAGCCCCCTCGACTACGAGCGTGGCGCAGGACCCGAGGTCCGGGTGTTCGGCCGCCTCGCGCCCGGCGCCACCCTGGGCGAGGCGCAGGCGGAGCTGGCCGCGCTGGGCCGCCGCGCGGCCGCCGACTTCCCACGCACGCACCGGCACCTGCGGCCCCGGGTGGCGCCGTACGCGCAGTCGATCCTGAGCCTCTCGGGGACGGAGTCGCTGCTGGTGGGGTCGACCAACCTCTTCCTGGTGATGTTCCTGGTGCTGGTCTGCGGGAACGTGGCCCTGCTGATGTTCGCGCGGGCGGCCACGCGCGAGGGCGAGATCGTGGTGAGGAGCGCCCTGGGGGCGAGCCGCGGCCGCATCGTCACGCAGCTCTTCGCCGAGGCGCTGGTGCTCGCGGGCGCCGCCGCGGCCGTCGGGCTCGCGGGCGCGGGCGCCGGGATGCGGTGGGGCTTCGCCGTGGTGGAGGGCGCGCTGCTGGACGGGGCGCGGCTCCCGTTCTGGTTCCACCCCAGCCTGTCGCCCGCCACCGTGCTCTACGCCGGCGTGCTCGCCGCGCTCGCCGCGGCGATCGCGGGCGTGCTGCCCGCGCTCAAGGTCACCCGCGGGCTGCAGGCGCGCCTGCGCGAGGCGGGCGCGGGGGGCGGCGGCCTGCGCTTCGGGGGGATCTGGACCGCGGTGATCGTCGCCCAGATCGCGGTGACCGTGGTGTTCCCGGTGACCGCCTTCGCCACCTGGCGCGACGTGGAGCAGGTGCGCTCGATCCGGGCCGACTTCGCGGCGGAGGAGTTCCTCTCGGCGCGGCTGGCGATGGACCGGGAGGCCGCGCCCGCCGACACGTCCCGGGCGGCGTTCGCCGCGCGGTTCCGGGCGGCCCGGCAGGAGCTGGAGCGCCGCCTGGCGGCCGAGCCCGGCGTGGCCGGGGTGACCTTCGCCGAGCGGCTGCCGCGCATGTACCACCCGCACCGCATCGTCGAGGTGGACACGGGCGGGGCGGCGCCGCGGCGTCCGCAGTGGCCCGAGGGGTACCGGGTGAGCTCCGTGGCCGTCGACGCCGACTACTTCCAGGTCCTGGGCGCGCCGGTCCGCGCGGGCCGCGGCTTCCACTCGGGCGACTTCGCGCCCGACGCGCGCGTGGTGGTCGTGAACCGGTCGTTCGTCGAGCGGGTCCTCGGCGGCCGCAACCCGGTCGGCCGGCGGGTGCGCTACGTGTACCTCGAGGGGCAGGCGAGGACGGGGGACGAGGAGCCGGGCCCGTGGCACGAGATCGTCGGCGTGGTCGACGACCTGGGGATGGCCCCCGACGGCTTCGACCCGAAGGCCGCGGGGTTCTACCACCCCCTGGCGCCCGACGCGGCCGGCCCGCTCCACGTGGCGGTGCGCGTGCGGGGAAGCCCGGAGTCGTTCGGGCCGCGGCTGCGCGCGCTCGCCGCGGGGGTGGACCCCACGCTCCGGGTCGACGGCCTGGTGCCGATGGACGAGCTCAGCCAGACCGAGCTGCAGTTCCTCGACTTCTGGTTCCGGATCACCGTGCTGGTGAGCGCCATCGCCGTGCTCCTCTCGCTCACGGGGATCTACGCGGTGATGTCGTTCACCGTCTCGCGCCGCACCCGCGAGATCGGGATCCGCGTGGCGCTGGGCGCCGACGCGCGGCGCGTGGTCCTGGCGATCTTCCGGCGCCCGCTCGGGCAGGTGGCGCTCGGCGTGGCCGCGGGCGCCCTCCTGATCGGCGCCCTGCTGTGCGTGGCGAGCGAGGGGATGATGCCGCTGAAGGCGGTCGCGTGGCTCGCGGGATACGCGGCGTTCATGCTGGGGGTGTGCCTGCTCGCGTGCGTCGTCCCCACGCGGCGGGCGCTCCGGATCGAGCCGGCCGAGGCGCTCCGGGTGGACGGGTAGCCGGAAAAGACCACACCGCATTGGATCGCACGGAGTCAACGGAGTTAACGGAGGTTTTTCTCTGTTGACTCCGTGTGAGGCTCATCAGTTCGGTTTCAAAGGCTCGCGAGACTCGATTCATACCACTTTGCAGAGCATCGTTCGGGTACAGCTTTCCGATAAAGCCTCACACAGAGGACACAGAGAACACAGAGAAACTTCAATCGCGTCTTCAGTTCCTCCGTGTTCTCTGTGTCCTCTGTGTGATTCCCAATCTGTTCGGAACCAGAACAATGCTCGGCAATCTGGTATCAATCCCGCCGACGGTCTGTTGTTGACTTTCGACAATAGCCGCGCCTATACTCGTGTCGAAATCCGACAGCACTCCTCCGGAGGTTCCATGTCCCCGCCCGTATCGAACTCCCCCTCCGCGCCGAACGACGTCCTGCGCGGCACGCTCGACCTGCTGATCCTGAAGGCGCTCTCGCTGGAGCCGATGCACGGCTGGGCGATCGCGCAGCGCCTGGAGCAGCTCTCCCGCGAGGCGCTGCGGGTGGGGCAGGGCTCGCTCTACCCCGCGCTGCAGCGGCTGGAGGAGAAGGGCTGGATCGACAGCGAGTGGAGGGCCACCGAGCAGAACCGCCGGGCCAGGTACTACGAGCTCACCCCCGCCGGGCGCCGCGCGCTGGGTGAGGAGGCGGAGAGCTGGCGCCGCTACGTCGAGATGGTCGACCTCATCCTCCGCACCACCTGACGGAGCGATCCCATGGGCTGGACCAAGCGCTGGAGGAAGCGCCTGCGGGCGCTGCTGCGCCGGGACGCGGTGGAGAGCGAGCTGGACGAGGAGCTGGCGTTCCACCTGGAGATGGAGACGCGCAAGAACCTGCGCGCGGGGATGAGCCCGGAAAAGGCGCGGCGGCAGGCGGCGCTCGCCTTCGGCGGCGTGGAGAAGTTCAAGGAGGAGGTGCGCGACGCCCGGACGCTCGGGTGGGTGACGGGGATGTCGCTGGACTTCCGGCTCGGCTTCCGGATGCTGCTCAAGTACCCGGGGCTCACCCTGGTGGGCGGCCTGGCGATGGCGTTCGCGATCGCCCTCGGCGCCGCCGCCTTCGAGTTCGTGGGCAAAATGGCGTACCCGAAGCTCCCGCTCCCGGGCGGCGGCCGCATCGTGGCGATCCAGAGCTGGGACGCGGCCGCCGGGCGCGCGGAGCCGCGGGTGCTGCACGACTTCGCGGCCTGGCGCGCGGAGGTCGCGTCGGTCCAGGAGCTGGGCGCCTTCCGGGTCCTCGAGCGCAACCTGGTCGCCGGGAACGGAGGCCGGGGCGAGCCCGTCGCCGTGGCGGAGGTCAGCGCGTCGGCGTTCCGGGTGGCGCGCGTCTCACCGCTGCTGGGCCGCGCGCTCGCGGACGCCGACGAGCGCGCGGGGGCGCCGCCGGTGGCCGTGCTGGCGTACGACACGTGGCGGGCGCGCTTCGGGGGCGACCCCGCCGTGGTCGGGCGGACGGTGCGGCTGGGGAGCGCGCGGGCCACGGTGGTCGGCGTGATGCCGGGGGAGTTCGTCTTCCCCGCGGCCCAGGGCCTGTGGGTCCCGCTCCGGCTGGACCCGCTGGACTACGCGCGGGGCGCGGGACCCGAGCTGGACGGCGTCTTCGGCCGGCTCGCCCCCGGCGTGGCGCTGGAGGAGGCGCAGGCGGAGCTGTCCGCGCTGGGCCGGCGCGCGGCCGCCGACCACCCGGACACGCACCGGCACCTGCGGCCCCGGGTGATGCCGTACGCGCGGCTGTCCTGGGGCTGTCGCCGGCCGAGTCCGCGGCGCTGATGTCGAGCAACCTGCTGCTGGTGCTCCTCCTGGGGCTGGTGTGCGCCAACGTGGCGCTCCTGCTCTTCGCGCGGGCGGCCAGCCGCGAGGCCGAGCTCGCGGTGCGCAGCGCCCTGGGGGCGAGCCGGCGCCGGATCGTGGCGCAGCTCTTCGCCGAAGCGCTGGTGCTCGGCGCCGTGGCGGCCGCCGCCGGGCTCGCGGCCGCCGCGCTCGTCCTGCGCTGGGGGCTGGGCGCGCTGAAGGCGCTGGTCGGGGGCGAGTTCCCGCTCTGGCTCCGCTTCGATCTCTCGCCCGCGACCGTCCTCTACGCCGCCCTGCTGACGCTTCTCGGCGCGGCGATCGCGGGCGTCCTCCCCGCGCTCAAGGTGACGCGCGGGCTGGGGGCGCGCCTCCGGCAGTCGTCGGCGGGGGGAGGGGGCCTTCGCCTCGGGGGGATCTGGACCGCGGTGATCGTCGTCCAGGTGGCCGTCACCGTCGCCGTCCCCGTGCACGCCTTCTTCATCCAGCGCGACGCGGGGCGGCTCCGGTCGCTCGACTTCGGCTTCCCGGCGGGGGAGTACCTTTCCGCCCGGCTGGAGCTGGACCGCGAGGCCGCGCCCGCCGACACCTCCCCGGCGGTCTTCGCCGCGCGGTTCGCCGCGGCGTACGGGGAGCTGGAGCGGCGCCTCGCGGCCGACCCCGCCGTGTCCGGGGTCACCTTCGCGGACGTCCTCCCCGGGATGCGCGGCGTGCCCCGCCGGGTCGAGGTGGAGGGCGCCGGGGCGCCGCCCCCGGAGTCCGCCGCCGGCCCCTGCGGCCGCGCGGGGACGGAGTGCGTGGGGAGCGCGTCGGTCGCGGCGAATTACTTCGAGGCGCTGGGCGCGCCGGTCTCCGCCGGACGCGCCTTCCACTCCGGCGACCTGGCGCCCGGCGCGCGCGTGGTCGTCGCCAACCGGTCGTTCGTCGCCCGGGTCCTCGGGGGCCGCAACCCGGTCGGCCGGCGGGTGCGCTACGCGGAGCCCCGGACCCCGGACGGGGAGCCGGGCCCGTGGTACGAGATCGTCGGCGTGGTCGGCGACCTGGGGATGACGGCCGGCGGCGCCCCCGGCGAAGGCGCGGGGCTCTACCACCCCGTGGCGCCGGGCGCTGCGGGCCCGGTGCACCTGGCCGTGCACGTGCGGGGCGAGCCGGAGTCGTTCGCGCCGCGGCTCCAGGCGCTCGCCGCCGCGGTCGACCCGGCGCTCCGGCTCCACGACCTCGTCCCCCTGGACGAGATCCACGCAGGCGACCTGCGCTGGCTGGCGTTCCTCTTCCAGCTCACCGTGCTGGCGGTCTCGGTGGCCGTGCTCCTCTCGCTGGCGGGGATCTACGCGGTGATGTCGTTCACCGTGGCGCGCCGCACGCGCGAGATCGGCATCCGCGTGGCGCTGGGCGCCGACGCGCGGCGCGTGGTCCTGGCGATCTTCCGGCGGCCGCTCACGCAGGTGGGCCTGGGCGTCGCCGCCGGAGGTGGGGTGGTGGCCGCCTCGCTGCTGCTCGCGAGCCGGGGAGCGGTGTCGCCGGAGGGAGCCGCGGGATTCGTGGGGTACGCGGCGCTCATGCTGGGGGTGTGCCTGCTCGCCTGCATCCCCACCCGCCGCGCCCTCCGCGTCGAGCCGACCGAGGCGTTGCGGGCGGATGGGTAACCCGCCCGGGGGAACGCCCGCGGCCCAACTCGAGGATCTCTAGCTGAAAGGAACGTAGACCTTTTTTAGTGGGAATTTCGCCTTCCAAGTCGCGTCGAGTTTCTCGTAATGATCCAAGAACAGCTTCACGAACTGCTTCGGACCAATCAGGGTGAGATTCCTGCTGTTGCGTTCTATGGCATGAGCAGCGGGAGTGAACTTGCCTAGTGATACAAACACGCCCTGCTCCTCCAGGTGAAGCAGACCGCGGAGCTGGTTCACCTCGGGCTCACCGATGGTGCCCGTGCCGCTCTTCACCTGAATTTTGATGTACGGCCGCTCGAGACCGAGCGGGTCGGGGTGCGCGATGACGTCTACGCCATGATCACCGCTACGCGGTGTCACGGTAGCCGTGTACCCTAGCGCCTCAAACAGCCCGGCGACAACGTGTTCGAAGTCCGCCCCCGTCCGCTGCCAAGCTTTGAGAAGGAAATCCTCTGTCTCCTGGCGCGCGGTCTCGTACAGATTGAGACCGGCGCCAGCCTCCTCCTCCGTCTCCGGTTCCTCGGCCGGTCCAGGCACCAGTTCCGTCGTCGCCATGTCTCTGGCGAGGACGGTCTGCACCTCTTCGAGATAGTCGTCGGAGGTGCTAACAGAGAGAAAAGATCCGAAACTGTGTAGGGCCGCCTGCGAGAAGGCAGTTCTCGGAACAATCTTCAGCCAGCTGACAGGTCGGACGTTGTTGTAATCGTTCGCGGCGAGGTCGGGGTCGCTGGACCAGCTGTACGGTCCAGCGATCCTCCCTATTGCGATCTCCGCTGTGGGACGGACCGGGAACACGATTGGGTCGCCCACTTTCATTTCGTGCGCAAACCGGTACGTCTGACCATACGAGGAGCTGACCGTCTTCGGGCTCCAGTTCGGATACGCCTGCTCCATCGCGGCCCGCATCTTAGGACGAGTGTCGTACGGCGACAGGTCGCCCATCGCCGTCCAACCGATACAGACAAAACCCTCCTCACGGGCGCGAAGCGCAATCCGGTCGTCGTTGCCGATATGGACCACCCACAACGTAGTCGCGTTACTTAAAGCCGGTTTCGGGCTCATACCAACGTCCAGGACTGAGTTCCTAAGTAAGTGCTCAGAAGTTCTGTCGACTTTCAGGTCTTGAGTGCTAAGTGCTAAGTGCTGAACTGCACAGACGATATCCGATCCGGCAACTTAGGACTCAGCACTCAGCACTTAGGACTACCTACTTAGAAATATCGCTTATCCCGACAATCAACCAATCGTAACCGGCTCCTGTCCCACCGCCGGCAAGTACACTTCCCCGCCCCTCTCGCGGAACTCGCCACTCTTCTCCTGCATCCCGCATCGACCTCTGCCTGCTTCGCCGCGGTAGTCGCGCACGTCTTGGGTGTTCTTCATCGAGCAGAACTTGGGGCCGCACGTGCTGCAGAAATGGGCCACCTTGGCGCCCTTGGCCGGCAGCGTCTCGTCGTGGTACGCCAAAGCCGTCACCGGGTCCAGCGACAGATTGAACCTATCGCGCCAGCGAAACTGATTCTATTCTATCCCTTAGTGAGTTTGCTAAAAACACGCTTCAGTATTCGAATGTATGTAGCCGTTGCTCTTCCCAGTAGGCGTCGCGTGGGCTCGAGGCTAGCTGCCAGTCCAAGGAGCCAGCCAGCCACGCTGTAGATAAAAAGCTGTAGTACAAGCCAGTTCTGACGGACAGTCGGCGGATATAGAAGAAAGAATCGAATAGAGAACGTAATACCAAGTAACATCAAGAGACTGGCGTATACCATTCCGCCACGAACTGATTCTGTGTTCGTCAAACCTACTTCTCTGAAGTCACGGAATTCCCAACTACGACGGAATGGGGGCGGAATCAGGTCATCATAAGCGGCAAAAAGACCTTGCCATACATGGATTCCGAAATTGCTGCTAAGGCGAGGAATCTCCCCAATATAAAAGGCACGGGTGGCATCGAGATCGAACGGAATCGATGCTAAATACCGACACCGAAACAAACCAGATCCAGCCCGCACGATCGTTCCCGGGTCATCGAAGACTTTATTGATTACAAACCCTATCAATCGCGAGTCCAAATTGTGCTCGCTGAGAATATCAACAACGTGCTGACCAGCTTGTAAGGATGTGGTATCCGGCTCAACCACCAACAATATATCATCTGCCTCTTGGCAAACAGCTATCGACTCCGCATCAATGCCTCCGCGACAATCCACCACAATGAAATTGGCCAATCCCCGAAGAGCCCGGACAGTTGCGCTAAGTAACTCGGCAATATTCTCTCGTTGCTCGAGTTCCCGGTACAAGCGCCGATGATCACCGAGTCCTAAAAACCGAAGATGCTCAAGTCCCTTGACTTTCTGTATCAATGTCTCTACGGCTTCAACGGTAATCCTCTCCTTCGGCGCTCCCGCCAGTTTCGCCAATCCAAGACCGGGCCGAGGAGCGAGGGAGAGACCAAAATAGTACGTTAGCCCACCCGTACCGACATCAGAATCCAAAAGAATCGTTCTACCGGGCGCAAATTCACTAAGGATAGTAGCAATAGCTGCACCGATCATGGTTTTACCGCTGCCACCTTTTCCGCTCACTATGGCGAGTACCTTGGATGGCTGGCGAGCATCTGAAGCATTTTTCGGAACAGGCGCTTCACCTAACGCACTACTGTCCAAAATCTCCCGAGCCGGGCTGCCCCAAGATTCAGACACGATCACCTCTCTGCGAGCGTTCGGTGAGAGAGCGAACAATTTCCGCATGCTTATCGGCGACAGGCTCTAAATTGCTCTGGCTGCGAATACCTAGCAGAAGAAATAATACGAACGACCAAATTACTGCGAGGAAAGCGCTGAGAATACATAGTGAGTTGAACTGTCCTGGATCTATTCCGAAGTTGTTGGAAAAAAAGACGTGGGCTCGCTTGCCGAATAGAGACCCAGTTGCAAGGAGTGTTATAATCAGTCCAGTAAAGCCGAGGATCACCTCGTCGTCGGTTGCACCAATCTTGAGAATTCCAGGTAGCGGTATCTGAAACAACTGTGACGACCTCACTGGAAGCTTGATCCTTTGAGCCAGGAACTTACCAGACAAGATCACCGAAATAGCCATCAAGACTAATCCAGAGAACACAAACCGTAAAATGCCTTCAATAGAGATCACGTCGGGTGGAGATGCTGCCCCTTGGGCAGTATCGGATGAATTAGGAATTTCCTGCAGAAACGTATACATGTTCATTGGAATGGAGGAGGCGCAACAAGCAAGTTGCGTTCATGTTTAGTAGCATCGAAAAGGAACGTCAAGTGAAACGTGAGCCGGCAGTTTGGGCTCCATCGACGCGACGTTCCTCCTGTCGGGGAAAGCGGCCACCGAGGTCCGGGAGTCGCACGGCAGATCAGGGCTCCTTCTGGGGAGGTATTGTGAGTTGGTCTGATTACCCGTCCGCAGTCGGGATGCCCTGCGAGGTTATCCGCTGCCTCCGTGACCGCGAACGTCTCCACCACCGGCAAATTCCACGCTCTTCTCGGCCATCCCCGCCTCGATCTCGGTCTGCTTCGCGGCGTAGTCGCGCACGTCCTGGGTGATCTTCATCGAGCAGAACTTGGGCCGCACATGCTGCAAAAGTGGGCCACCTTGGCACCCCCGGCCAAACATGGAGCAAAAGGGCCATCTCGGCGCCCTTCTTCTCCTCGTGGTACGCCAGCGCCGTCACGGAGTCCAATGACAGGTTGAACTGGTCGCGCTAGCGGAACTCGAAGCGCGTCCGTGGATCCCACCCCCCTTGCACGTTCGACGCCCGGGCGTCGGTCACCCGCTGGTCACCACGACGCTCTGCACGATCTTGCCCTCGCGCACCAGGGCGTAGCCGGTGTGCTTGCCCAGCCGCTTCCACGTGTTGGAGGGGTTGGCGAACGCCCACAGCTCGTCTCCTTCGCCGGCCTGGGCCTTCAGCTTCTCCCACTCCCTCCGGACCCGCAGCGCCGCCATGGGCGCGAGATCGCGGTGCTGCGCGATCGGCCGGTTCTCGACTCGCTGGGTCAGCCACTCGTTCGGGACCTTCATCGCGGAATCACAAGGTAATCGTTTCTCGCTGGTCGATCCGCGCCCACACCGCGCGGATCACGTCGCAGGCGCCGTCGCTCCGCGTCGGAGCCTTCGTCGCCGGCGGTCCCTTCGCCCGGAACCCCGGGCTCCTGATCGGTTTCCTCCACATGCGCCTTCCGGTGTGCGGCGGGGGCGGCGGCGGGAAAGGCCACCGGTCCCCGCCGGGTCACCGACGCCGCTGCAGGAGGTTGTCGATCCGGGTCCACTCCTGCATCAGGTCCGCGCGGTCGTCGGCGTCCAGCGCGGGACCGCCTCCCGAGCCGTCGCCTTCCCTGATCAGCTTCATGAGCCGGTCGCGCCGCTGTTCCAGCTTCGCGCGCTCCGCGTCGCTCAAGGGTGTCGCGTCGGTCACTCTCCGCCTCGCTTTCCGGTAGATGGGTGTGGCTCCGGCCGTGCTCTTTCGGTACCCCGCTCCCGTCGAGGGGATCGGGTACACGCGCCCGGAGGGTGCCGGGGAGCGAGGGAAACGGGGAGGAGCGCGCGGCGTGCCCCGCCCCGTCGTCCCGCACCACCCTCGGCCTTCACGCTCGATCCGCCGCGACCGTCTCCTCCTGCGCGTCCGCGGCCGGCGCGGCCACCACCGGCAGGTACACTTCCCCGCCCTTCTCGCGGAACTCGGCGCTCTTCTCCTGCATCCCCGCCTCGATCTCGGCCTGCTGGGCAGCGTAGTCGCGCACGTCTTGGGTGATCTTCATCGAGCAGAACTTCGGTCCGCACATGCTGCAGAAGTGGGCCACCTTGGCGCCCTCGGCCGGGAGCGTCTCGTCGTGGTACGCCAGCGCCGTCACCGGGTCCAGCGACAGGTTGAACTGGTCGCGCCAGCGGAACTCGAAGCGAGCCTTGCTGAGCGCGTCGTCCCACTCCCGGGCGCGCGGGTGCCCCTTGGCCAGGTCCGCCGCGTGCGCCGCGATGCGGTAGGCGATCACTCCCGCCTTCACGTCGTCGCGGTTCGGCAGCCCCAGGTGCTCCTTGGGGGTCACGTAGCAGAGCATCGCCGTGCCGTACCACCCGATCTGCGCCGCGCCGATCGCCGACGTGATGTGGTCGTACCCCGGCGCGATGTCGGTCGTCAGCGGCCCCAGGGTGTAGAACGGCGCCTCGTCGCACCACTCGAGCTGCTTCTCCATGTTCTCGCGGATCAGGTGCATGGGGATGTGCCCCGGCCCCTCGTTCATGGTCTGCACGTCGAACTCCCAGGCGATCCGGTTCAGCTCGCCCTGGGTGCGCAGCTCGGCGAACTGCGCCTCGTCGTTGGCGTCGTAGATGGAGCCCGGGCGCAGCCCGTCGCCCAGCGAGAAGGAGACGTCGTACGCCCGCATGATCTCGCAGATCTCGCGGAAGCGCGTGTAGAGGAAGCTCTCCTGGTGGTGGGCCAGGCACCACTTGGCGATGATGGAGCCGCCGCGGGAGACGATCCCCGTCATCCGGCCGGCGGTGAGCGGGATGTAGCGCAGCAGCACGCCCGCGTGCACGGTGAAGTAGTCCACCCCCTGCTCGGCCTGCTCCACCAGCGTGTCGCGGTACACCTCCCAGGTGAGCTCCTCGGGCACCCCGCCCACCTTCTCCAGCGCCTGGTAGATCGGCACCGTGCCGATCGGCACCGGCGAGTTGCGCACGATCCACTCGCGCGTCTCGTGGATGTTCTTCCCCGTGGAGAGGTCCATCACCGTGTCGGCGCCCCAGAGCGTCGCCCAGCGCAGCTTCTCCACCTCCTCCTCGATGGACGAGGAGACGGCCGAGTTCCCGATGTTGGCGTTCACCTTCACCTTGAACGCCCGCCCGATGACCATCGGCTCCAGCTCGGGGTGGTTGACGTTGGCCGGGATGATCGCCCGCCCGCGCGCCACCTCCGCGCGCACCAGCTCGGGGTCGACCCCCTCGCGCAGCGCCACGAACTCCATCTCCGGCGTGACCTCGCCCCGCCGCGCGTAGTGCATCTGCGTGACGCAGCCGGTGCCGCGCAGCCTTGGCCGCCGGAGCGAGTCGGGGATCAGCGACGGCGAGTGCCCAGTGCCCAGTCCCAAGTGCCCAGGAACTGCGGAACCGCCGTTACTGGGCACTGGGCCCTGGGCACTGGGCACTTCCGTGACGTCGCCCCGCGCCCGGATCCACTCGCCGCGCACGGAGGGGAGCCCCTGCCGCACGTCGCCGCCGAGCGGGCCGCTGGTGTCGTAGACGCGCAGCGCGGGCTCGCCGCCGGAGAGGGAGATCTCGCGCATGGGGACGCGGATGCCGTGGCGCCCCTCGACGTGGACCTTGCGGGAGCTGGGGAACGCTTCGCCGTAGTCGCCGGCGAAGGAGGGCTCGGGACGGGCTCGCTTGATCATCGTCTCCTCCAGAAGAGCGAGGGAGATGATCCGGACGGGAGAAGGACCCCGGGAAGCGCCCGCAGACTGGACAGGCGCCGCCCGGAAGCCCGGGTGGCGCCTGGATGAGGTCGGGTCCGCCGGAAGCGGACGGGTGGCTTCATCGCCTGCGACACGCCGCGCTCCCTACGCCGGTGTGATCCGGATCAGGTTCCAAGGGACTCTCTCAACCCCGCGCGGACGCACGGGATACCCCTGGCGGCTGCCGTGAAGCTAGCGGGAGAGGTCGTCGCGCACCAGAGCCGCGGCGGCCGACACCTCCCGCTTGCGCCGCCCGGCCCGCCGCGCCAGCACGCCGGCCGGGAGCGACACCGCCGCGGCCGCCAGCAGCGCGAGCGCCCGCAGCGGGGCCGGCAGCGGCGCGAAGAGCCAGGCGCCGGAGGCGAGCAGCGCGGCCACCGTCGCCAGCACCAGCCACGCCGTCGCGAAGTCCCACTCGCCCTCCCCGCTCGCCTCTGCCACCGCGCGCACCGGGATGGAGAGGAGCGCCGCCAGCACGGCCACGGCGGTCCAGCGCAGCCCCCCCGCGACCGCCGCCGCCGCCACGCCCGTGGAGCCGAGCATCAGCGCAGCGGCGATCCCGCGCGCGCGTGCCTGCTCCTCAGGCCGGAGCGCGTCGGGCCCGCGCAGCCGGCCGCGGCGCGCGGAGTCGTAGAAGCCCGACAGGACCAGGCCGAGCACCGTGAACACCGCGGCGACCAGGTGCGGGAGGAAGGCCAGCCACACGACCCCCGGCGCGTCGTCTCCCACGATGGCGATCGCGGCCGCGCTCGCGAACGCCAGGGGGAGGAGGACGAGCGGCCCCCAGTCGAGGTACTCGTCCGTGACGGCCACCAGCGTCCGCCAGAGCGGGTCGTGCACCGTGCGGGCCTGCTCCAGCACCAGCCGGGCGTAGGCGCCCCCGCCTCCCCGGCGCAGCGCCTCCTGGGCCTGCTTCTCCGCCTGGGCCCTCTCGCCCTGCGCCAGGAGGGCCCAGGCGTGCAGCCCCAGCAGCTCCGCGTCGCCCCGGTGGCGGGCGAGCGCCGCGGCGGCCGCCCCCTCGGCCTCGGCGGCGCGGCCCAGGAGCAGGAGGGCGTGAACCCGCACCCGCGTGCAGCCGGGGTGCAGCGGGTCGAGCCGCAGGCCCGCTTCGGCCGCCTCGTACGCGTCCCGGCGGAGGCCCTGGCCCAGCAGCGCGGCGGCCAGCAGCGCGTGGTGCTCCACGTCGTCCGGGGCGCGCGCCAGCGCCTCGCGCGCGGCCCGCTCCGCCGGCACCGGGCGCTCGCGGAGCAGGTGGACGGTCGCGAGCAGCCCGTGCGCCCCGTCCCACTCGGGCGCCAGCCGGACGGCGGCCTCGGCCTCGCGCAGCGACTCCTCCCCGCGCCCCAGCAGCGCCACGCACACCCCCAGCAGCCCGCGCGCGGCCGGGTGGTGCGGCTCCGCCGCGGCCCAGGCCCGCAGGAGCGGCTCGGCCAGGTCCGCCCGGCCGCGCTGCAGCTGCTCGAACGCCTCGCGGGCGCGCGGCGACTGGAAGGAGGAGTCGGCGAAGTACACGGGCGGCGTCGGGAGCTGGGAGCGGAGCGGGCGGGGAGCCGGGGCCGTGATTCCGAGCCGCGCCGCCGGGCGCGGCCCCGGTTCAGAAGAACAGGGCCATCGCGGCGGAGCCCAGCCCGAACACGGCCCAGAGCACGATTCTCGCCCGGGCCCAGAACCGCTCCCGCGGCTGGAGAGCGCCCGGTTCGCGGAGGTCGGTGAGCAGGTGGCGGTGGCGCGCGTACGTCGGCCCGAGGATCAGCAGCGGCAGGAGAACGTAGCCGAGCGGCACGAGCGGCAGCCACGGGAACTCGCCCGGCGCCGGCCGCGCCAGGGCCACGCAGGTGGTCGCGAGCAGGACCGCGAAGACGGCCCCGAGGGGAACCTTCCAGTCCTGCGCCTGGAGCACGAGCACGGCGAAGTCGCGCAGGGGCGGGTCGCCGCTCAACTCGAGGCGCACCCGGGCGAAGGGATCGGCCGGGTCCAGCCGCAGCGCCTCGCGCAGGCGGGCGCGGCCACGCTCGCGGCTCCCCGAGGCCAGCTCCACCACCCCGTGCACCGCGTGCGGCGCCGCCTTCTCCGGCGAGAGCCGCAGCGCCGCCTCGGAAGCGCGGCGCGCCTCCTCGACCCGGCCGAGCCGGACCAGCGCCTGCGCCCGCTGCAGCATGCACTCCACGTTCACGGGGTCGAGGGCGAGCCCGGCCTCGGCGGCCCGGAGCGCCTCCTCGTTCAGCGCGCGGGAGAAGGGCCTCAGCCACGAGCGGACCAGGAGCGCGCGGGCGAGCAGCGCGTGGAAGTACGGCACCAGGGGATGGAGCGCCAGCGCCTCGCGCGCCGCGGCCTCGGCGCGCCTGCCGCGGCCCAGGCGCACGTGCGCTTCGGCGAACGCCTGCAGGACCCAGGGGTGCCCCGGCTCGAGCCGGGCTCCCTCCTCCGCCGCGGCGAGCGCCTCGGCGCCCTTCCGCTGCGCCGCCAGCGCCACCCCGAGCAGCCCGTGCGCCCCGGCGTCCTCCGGCTCCCGCGCCAGGTGCCTGCGCAGCTCGCGCTCGGCCAGGTCCGGGCGGCCGCCGTTGATCAGGTCGATGGCGAGGGCGAGGCGCGGAGTCATTTCGCGTTGCGGGTGGATCGAAACCGGGAGGCGACGCGCGCCGCTACTCCCGCGTCCGCAGCCGGAACACCTGCTGGGCCAGCTCGGGAGTCCTCGCCCCGATCAGCGCGCCCACCACGAACGCGACCGTCACGATGCTGGACCTGGCGGAGAGCACGAGGGGATAAGCCCAGGCGAGCGCCGCCGCCAGCAGCACGCAGTACGCGGAGAGGGCCCGGCGCGCAGGGCCGGGCTCCAGCTCCGCCGTGTGGTACACGGCCATGCACAGGAACACCACCATCGCCACGACGCCGAGGCCGGGGTCGCCCGCCAGCAGCACGGCTACGATGGCCGCGGGGAGCAGGATCACCAGGCCGGCCAGCAGCCACCACGCGGCGCGGCGGTCGGCGGGGCGCAGCGCGTCGCGTCCCACGGGGTCGAACAGGAGCAGCACCCTGACCAGCACGTTGGCCAGGTGGAAAAGGGCGAACGGGGCGACGAGCAGCGCCATCGCCGGCACCAGGTAGGGCGCGGCCTCCGGGTAGGCGTAGAAGGCCATCCAGAGCGCCAGGAAGACGACGTACGCCGCCACGGGCACGGCCGCCGTCACCCGGCTCCCGCGCCGGATCAGCCAGAGCACCGCCCGCAGCACCGCGCGGTAGAGCGGGTTGCGCGCCCTGAGCGCCTCCAGCAGCCCGTCCCGGGCACGCTCGTCGGACGCATCCAGCCGCAGCGCCTCGCGGAAGCTCGCCACCGCCTCGGCCGCGCGCCCCTCTTCCAGCAGCCGCAAGCCCTCCAGCGAGTGCAGCGCCGCCGCCTCGGGCTCCAGCTCCAGCGCGCTCCGCACCGTCTCCCCTGCGCCCTCGTGGTCCCCCAGCGCCAGGAGCGCCCGCGCCCGCGCCTCCAGGCAGTCGCGATCGTCCGGGTCGATCTCCAGCCCGTGCTCCGCCGCCTCCAGCGCGTCACGAGCACGGTCGCGCGCCAGGAGCGCCGCCGCCAGCACCCACCAGCACGCCGGGTCGTTCGGCGCCAGCCGCACCGCCTCGCGCGCCTCGGGCTCCGCCGCCCGCGCGCTCCCCCGCTCCACCAGCAGCGTGGCCAGCACGAAGCGCGGGTACCCCCACTCAGGGTCGAGCCCCACCGCCCGGCGCGCTTCCCGGAGGGCCTCGTCCGGGCGCTCCTGCCGCTGCAGCGCGAGCGCCAGCAGCGCGTGCCCCTCCGCGTCGCCCGGGCGTTCGCCCAGGGCGCGGCGGAGCTCCGCCTCGGCCTCGCGGGGACGCCGGCGGTCCAGCAGCAGCTGCGCGCGGGCGTACGGGTCGGCGGCTTCGTGCATGGCGTGCGGCGCGGCGCCTCAGTCGCGCAGGGAGACGAAGTTGCCGATCCACGACGAGGCGACGATGGCCAGCAGCGCCACCCCCACCAGCCCCGACGCGGTGTCCATCCCGCCCAGCGCCGAGGTCCACGCGGCGATGGCCGACACCACCAGCAGCGCGGCCACGCAGGCGGAGATCGCGCCCAGGACGAGCCGCCCCGTCCCTTCCGCGCGCAGCGTCCCCGCCAGCGGCAGCATCAGCCCGGCCGACAGCCCCGCGCCCGCCAGCAGCGTCGCATCCCCCGTGGCGAGCCCCGCCGCGGCCAGCCCGAGCGCCGCCGCCAGCGGCACGCCCAGGAGCGCGGCGCCCACGCGCTGCTCGCGCGAGAGTGCGTACCGGCCCACCGGGTCCAGGAAGAGCACCAGGTTGAAGAGCTGGTCGGCGGTCCAGCTCACCAGCACGAAGCCCAGGTAGAGCACCGCCACCGCCAGCGCCGCGGGCTCCAGCCCCGGCTGCGAGCGCAGGACGCGGCCCAGCAGCCGGAACCCGAACAGGCCGCCCAGGATCACGATCCAGCGCGTGCGGACGGGGAGCCGCTGCATCCACAGGAAGTAGCGCAGCAGCGCCGCGTACACGGGGTTGCGCGCCTTCATCGCCTCCACCAGGCCGGCGCGCGCCCACTCGGAGTGCGGGTTCAGCCGGAGCGCCTCGCGGAAGTGCTCCAGCGCGCGCCGCGGCTCGCCCCGGTGCAGGAGCGCCCACCCCTGGTTGGCGTGCGTGTGCGCGTTCTCGGGGTCGCGCGAGAGCGCCGCGCCCAGCGTGGCCGCGGCCTCGTTCCGGCGCCCCAGGTGCACCAGCGCCTGCGCGCGCAGGTTGGCGCAGGCGGCGTGCTCGGGGTCGGTCTCCAGCCCCGCGTCGGCCGCGGCCAGCGCCCGGTCCCAGCGGCCGCGGCGCGCGTGAAGCGCCGCCAGCACCGCCAAGTAGTCGGGGTCGTCGGGCTCCAGGTCCAGCGCCGCGCCGATCGCCCGCTCCGCCTCGTCGGGCCGGCCCGAGCCGTCCAGGGCCAGCGCCAGCGCGTAGTGGCTGGTCCCCAGGTCGGGCGCGAGCGTCACCGCCTCGCGCGCCTCGGCGAGCGCCTCGGCGGGGCGCTTCAGGTCGCTCAGGCAGAGCGAGAGCCACGCGTGCAGCACCGGGTCGTGCGGGTCGTGCTGCAGCGCCTGGCGCAGTTCGCCCTCGGCCAGCTCGGGCCGCCCCTGCTCCATCAGCACCAGCGCGCGGTGCCTGTGTTGCGTCATGTTCGAGTGCGAAAGTGCGAAAGTGGTCCGGGATCAGATCCGCCCGGAGAACTGGTCCGAGACCAGGTCCGAGAACGCCATGCCCCCGCAGGCGATCCCGAACCACACCGCGGGGTCGCCCGCGCCGCGCGCCTGCAGGGTGACGAACATCGCGGCGGGGACGACCAGCAGGAGCGTGTACGCGGCGGTGAGCGCGCGCGCCCGGCCCGGCCGCGCCCGCAGCGTGGCGGCGATCGGGACGGTGTAGAGCGCCAGGAGCGCGGCGGTGAAGCCGAACAGCCCCTCGCCCGTCGCCAGCGCGGCCACCGCGACGGCCGCCGCGGCCAGGAGCGTCGCGGCCATCGCCACGGCGCCCGCCCGCTGCGTGGGCGTGAGCGCGTGCCGGCCCAGCGGGTCGCCGAAGAGGAGGAGGTCGAAGAGCGGGCCGGCCGTCCAGGTGAGGAGGACGGCGGCCACCACCGCGACCTCCAGCGGGAGCGCGATCCACGTGGGGAGGCCTTCCATCTCCAGCATCAGGATGCCGATCACGGCCAGCATCCCGGCGACCACCGCCAGCCACTTCAGGCTGGGCGGGACCCACGGCAGCCGCAGCCACGCGCGCAGCAGGGCGCGGTAGACGGGGTTGCGTGCCTTGAGCGCCTCCATCAGCCCGCCCCGCTCCTCCTCGCGCGTGGGGTCCAGCCGCAGCGACTCGCGGAAGTGGCGCACCGCCCCGGCCGCGTCGCCCCGGCGCAGGAGCGCCCACCCCACCCGGGCGTGCACCCCGGCGTCCTCGGGCTCGCGCTCCAGCGCCCGCGCGAGCGCGGCCTGCGCCTCGTCGTGCCGCCCCTTGCGCGAGAGCGCGGTCCCGGCGGCCAGCAGGCACCCCACGTGGTCCGGGTCCACCGCCAGCCCGTGCCCGGCCGTCTCCAGCGCCGCCTTCACCCGCCCCTGCGCCAGCATCAGCGACGCCATGTGCGCCAGCAGCGGGGTCGACTCAGCGGAGAGCGACAGCGCGACCCGGGCCGCGTCCTCCGCCATCGGCCCGTTCCCCCGGCGCGCCGCCACGTAGCTGGCGGCGTACCACGCCAGCGGCTGCAGCGGGTCCTTCGCCGTGGACCAGAGCGCCTCTTCCTGCGCCTCGTCCAGCCGGGCCGGGTCCTCCACCAGGCAGAGCGCCAGGTACGCGTGCAGCAGCGCGTCGTCGGGCTCGTCGTGGAGCGCGCGGCGCAGCTCGCCGGCCGCCATCGCCCAGCGGCCGCGTTCCATCAGGAGCTTCGCCCGCGCGAGGGCCGGGTGCGGCGGCATCGCTTCGACTACGCCCGGTGGGATCGGGTGGAAGGATCAGCAATCACGGGAATCGTGCCCGGTCGGCATCCGTGCCGCTGCCGCGCGCAACCCACCTGGCGAGGTGAGAAGATTCCTCGGCCCTGCCGTCACCTATCCAGATGCCGGTTCCGTGTGGCCGGGACTCGGAATGACAGCAAAGATCGACTGATCAACCAACTTCGGTGAGCGATCCCGAATCACGGCGGCACCTAGCGGAGGTACGGCTTCACGTCGTCGTACTGGCCGCCCTCGTTGGCGTAGAGCACGTAGTTGCGCGCCGTGGCGAACCACTCGCGGGCGGTGGGGCGCACCGTCTTGGCCGCCTCGAGCAGGTCGGCGCCGGTGACGGGGACGGGGCGGCCGGCGCGGATGGCGTCGTCCAGCTTCCGCTCCACCGCCAGCTCCACCGCCGCGGAGAGGTCCGCCCCCGAGAAGCCGTCGGTGCGCTTCGCGAGCTTCGCGTAATCGACCGCCTCCACGGGGCGGCCGCGCAGGAGCACCCGCAGGATCGCAGCGCGCGCGGCCTCGTCGGGCGGGGGGACGAAGAGGACGCGGTCGAAGCGCCCCGGGCGGCGGAAGGCGGGGTCCAGGTGCCAGGGCGCGTTGGTGGCGGCCAGCACCAGCACCCCCTCGTTGGAGGCGGCCACCCCGTCCAGCTCGGCCAGGAACTGGTTGATGAGGGTGCGCCCCGCGCTGGTGCGCAGGTCGCTCCGGCGCGCCGCCAGCGCGTCGACCTCGTCGAAGAAGAGGACGCACGGCGCCACCGCCCGCGCCCGCTCGAAGAGCGCGTTCAGGTTCTGCTCGCTCTGCCCGAGCCACATGTCGAGCACTTCGTGGATGCCCACGGCGAGGAACGCCGCCTCGGCCTCGCCCGCGGTGGCGCGCGCCAGGTACGTCTTGCCGCACCCCGGCGGGCCGTACATCAGGATCCCGCCGCCGGCCTGCTTCCCGTAGGCGCGGTAGAGCTCGGGGTGTCGGAGCGGATGGATGATCTTGCGGCGGATCTCCTCCTTGAGCGCGTCCATCCCGCCCACGTCCGCGAAGGTGATGCGCGGCTTCTCCGTGCGCGCGCCCGCGGCGTCGTCCTCGTCGTCTTCGTCGTCGTCCTCCTCCCCGCTGTCCCGCCAGCGCTCCCGCTCCTGGCGCTCGAGCGCCTCCTCCGCCTCGGCGGGGACGCGGCGCTCGCGCGGCGGCTGGGCGCTCCCCAGGCGGGCGGCCAGCTCCACGTCCGTGGCGCCGGCGGCGGTGGCCTCGCGGTACGCCTGGCGCGCGCGCCCCAGCTCGCCCGAGTCGAGCAGGACGCGCGCGTGCAGCAGGTGCACCTCGGCGCCGCCCTCGCCCGCGCGCAGCAGGTCCTCGACCACGACGAGCGCGGCGGAGAGCTTGCCCTGCCGGTGGAAGGCGCGCGCCAGGGCCCGGCGCAGCGCCGCGTCCTCGGGGGCCGCCTTCAGCCCCTCGCGCAGCACGGCCTCGGCCTCGGCGGCGTCGCTGGCGTCCAGGAGCGCGTCGGCCAGCAGGCGGCGCAGCTCGGCGTCTTCGGGCGCCACGCCCACGGCCGCGCGGAGCGCGCGGATGCGGTCGCTGGGTTCGGTCATCGGGTGTTGGACGGTGGGAATGTGCGACGGGAGACGACGAGAACGGCCGGCGGGAGGGTATATCGCTCCCCGACCGCCCGCAAGTCAAGCGCTGGATCGTTCGTGATCGAGATCCGTAACTGAATGTCTCACACGGAGTCAACGGAGTTAACGGAGGAAAACCCCGCCGTTTCTCCGTTGACTCCGTTGACTCCGTGTGAGGCTTTTCCTTTTGGGGATGCACGACGAAGCCCCTCCCCCGATTACCACCGGAGGAGGGGCTTCTCGTCCAGTCCTTGACGGCTGTCCCCTGTACCCTGTTCCCTGTCCCCTACTGCGACAGGATCTCCTCGAACAGCTCGATCGCCCGTGGATCGCGGCTCTGCCCCAGCCAGAAGAGCGCCGTCTTCCGGATGTGCGGGTCGCGGTGCGTGCGGGCGATGTGGATGAGTGCCGGCACCGACTCGTCGCGCGGGCGCTGCGAGAGCGCGAAGACGGCGGCCTCGCGCACCTCGCGGTCCTGGTCGTCGTCGTCCACCAGGTCCGAGATCCCCCGCGTCACCTGGTCGCCCGCCTGCTGGCTGAGCCAGAACACCGCCGACTTGCGCGCCTCCTGCCCCGCCTGGCCGCTCCGGGCGATGCGCAGCAGCCGCGGCCAGGTCACCACGCTGTCGGCCAGCGTGGCCGGGAAGATCGCTTCCTTGCCCGCGTCGCGGTCGTCCGAGCTCTCGGCCAGGTCCAGCAGGTAGTCGGCCGCCTCGCGCGCGCCCACCCGCCCCAGGTCGGTCACCCGGCCGGCGCCCTCGCGGGGCCAGTCGTGCGCCACCCGGGTGCTCACGTCGGCCACGCGGCCGCCGCGCACCAGCATCCGCACGTGGGTGGGGCCCTCGATGCAGTCCCGGTCTTCGCGGTAGTCCGACCAGTTGCCCCGGTGCATGATGGTGCCGCCGCGCCGGCGGTCCTGGATGGAGACGTTGTGGCCGTCCACGCTCCCGCACACCCCGGGGCGCGAGGTGAAGTGCATCCGCACCTCGCCGTCGGGCGCGCGCCGCACCCGCGCCGCGATCGCCTCCTGGCTGGCTCCCTGGGCCTCGGCGCACCCGGCGGAGGGGAGGGCCAGGAGCCCTCCCGCCAGGGCGGCCATGCCGATTCGCCTGGTTCTCATTGGTCGATGATCTCCTGGATGGCGCGGGTGGCGCGGGGGTCGCGCGACTGGCCCAGCCAGAACACGGCCTTCTCCCGCATCTTGGGGTCGCGGTCGCTCTTCGCGATCTGGATCAGCTTGTCGATGGCCGCCGCCTCGCGCCCGCGCTGCGAGAGCGCGAAGATGATCTGCTCCTTCACCTCGGGGTCGCGCACGCGGTCGTACAGGTCGGACACGTCGGAGAGCGGCACCCCCGCCTGCGAGGCCCAGAAGATCGCCTGCTTGCGCACCTCCTCGGGCTGGCTCTCGTCGCGCGCCACCTCCAGCAGCCAGCGGTCGTTGCCGACGCCGCGCATCTGCGAGAGCGAGAAGATCACCTTGTCCTTGAGCTCGCGGTCGTCCAGCCGGCGGAAGAGCCCGCGCAGGTACTCGGCGTTCTCCTGCGAGCGCCGCTGCCCGAGCCAGAAGATCGCCTGTTCGCGCACGGACCGCGGACCCGCCTGCTCGGCGGTCTGGCGGAGAAGCTGCGCCGCGCGGGGGCTCCGATGCTGCGACAGGGCGAACACCGCTTTCTCCTGGAGCCCGGCGTCGCGCGAGGAGCGCAGGATCTCGCCGAGGATGTCCACCGCGCGCTCGGTGCCCACCTGGGAGAGCCAGAACACCGCCTGCTCGCGCACCTCGGAGCTCGGGTCGTCGCGGGCGATGGACAGCAGCAGGTTCTCGGTGTCGGCGTTGCGCTTCTGCGCCACCAGGAACACGGCGTGCTTGCGCAGCTCCTCCGAGCAGGCGTCGCGGCGCGCCAGCACCCGGCGCAGGATCGGCAGCGCCTGGTCGGCGTCCATCTGCAGCAGCGCGTTCAGCGCCGCGGTCCTCGTGTCGTCGTCGCCCCCGCGGCCGCACTCCTGCACGGCGCGCTCGGCGCCCTGGGTCACCCGCTCGGCCGCGCGCGAGTCGCCGCGGCGCGCCAGCTCGCCGCGGATGCGCGTGGCCAGCTCGTCGGCGTCGCGCCGGGCGGTGGCGCGGGGGTGGTCGCGGCGCAGCGCGTCCAGCCCTCCCAGCGCCATGCGCAGCTGGTCGTTGCCGCCGATCCGGTAGCGGGCGAACGCCTCCCAGTACAGCGCGTCGGGGACGTACCTCGAGCGCGGATGATCCTGGCGCACCCGCTGGAAGAGCCGGGCGGCGCGCGCGTAGTCGTCGTCGTTGAGCGCCTCGCGCCCTTCCGTGTACAGCTCGTGGGCGGGGTCCTGCGGCCACTCGCGCACCGCGGACCCGGCGGCCCACCCGGCCAGGACGATCTCCTGCCTTCCCTGCGCGGCCAGCGGCGCGGCCGCGAGCGCGGCGGCCAGCAGGACCCGCGCGACGGTTCGGATGTGCATCACGATTCTCCCTGAAGGGCAGCGGGGCCCGCCGGCACCAGCGTGCGCATGCGCGGGAGCACGCGGCTCCGCTCAATGGCGCGCTCGGCGAGGTCCACCTCGGTGTCGGGGTTCTGGCGCGGCAGCCGGGCGATCTGGGCGAGCACCAGCTCCAGGTCTTCCAGCAGCGCGCGCAGCCTGGGGTCGTCGGCCGCCGGTGAGTCGAGCAGCAGGCGGGTCTGGGTGAGGAGGTCGTCGGCCCACCCGGCCACCGCCGGGTCGGTGGTGCCGCGCCCGGCCTCGGCGCGGAACGTGGTGAGCAGCGCCTCGGTGCGCGACAGGTGCTGCACCGCGGCCAGGCGGTAGGGGTCGGAGGTGAGCGGCGTCCCCGGCGCGGGGGCCTCGACGCGCGCGGTGGGCAGCTCGGGGTCGCCGGGCGCCGTGAAGCGGCCGATGCCGATCCCCAGCACCAGCACGGCGGCGGCCGCCGCCCCGGCGCCGAGCCAGGGCGCCCATACCTTGCGGCGGCGCCGCGCGGCCAGCTCGTCGCCCTCGTCGCCCCCGCCCGCCACGGCCCACGCCGCCTCGGGCCGGCCGATGCGCCGGGCGATCTCGGGCCAGAGGTTCTGGTCCGGGTCGCGGTCGCGCAGGGCCTTCGCGCGGACGCTCACCCGCCGCAGGTCTTCCAGCACGGCCCGGCAGCCGGCGCACTCGCGCAGGTGCTCGTCCAGCGCCGCGCGCTCGGGCGGCGGCAGCTCGTCGTCCAGGTACTCCGAGAGCCGGTCGGCCCAGGCGTGGCGGTCCAGTGTTTCGCTCATGTCAGGTGCTCCCGCAAAATCATCCGGGCCCGGTGGAGCTGCGATTTGCTAGTCCCCACGCTGATGCCCAGCATCTGGGCGATCTCCTCGTGGCGGTACCCTTCCACGTCGAACAGCACGAACACGTGCCGCGCGCCGTCGGGGAGCCACTCGACCGCCTTCTCGAAGTCCATCCTGAGCTCGGGCGGGGCGCTCCTGCCGGGCGTGATCTCCAGCGCCTCGTCGCCCGCCTCCCTGCTCCGCCGCCGCCCGGCCGCGGCCCGCCTGGCCAGGATCAGGTTCACGGCCAGCCGGTGCAGCCAGGTGCCGAACGCCGACTCGCCGCGGAAGGTGCCCAGCTTCTCCCAGGCGCGCACGAACACGTCCTGGGTGAGCTCGTCGGCCTCGTCCTCGCTGGCCATGCGGCGCGCCAGGGTGTGGATGCGCCCCGCGTGGTCGCGGTAGAGCCGGGCGAATGCGTGCGCGTCTCCCGCCGCCGCCAGCATGGCGTCGCTGCCGCGCACTGCCTGCAGTTCCTGGGTCAGGGTGGTCGCTCCGGCGTGGTTCGTTCCGCGTTCGGCGACTGCGTTGGACAGGGGCCCGGGCGCGATGGTTGGAACGCGTTTCGAGGGATGGGAATTGTGCGCGGGGAAGACGGAGCGCAAGGCGCGGCCGGCCTGCGAAAAGCTTCACGCGGAGGAAACGGAGTGAACGGAGAACCCCCGTCGTCGTTCTCCGCCCATACCGCTTTGCAAAGGATCGTTCTGGTGCAGGGCTCCGAAATCCTCGATCTGTCTGGACCAGAACGGTGCTCGGCGACGTGGCATACGATTCCCAGGCACACGAAGAAGGCTCCCCCGCGGCGGCGAGGGAGCCTTTCGATTCGCGGCGCGACGAGTGGGGTTACTCCCGCTCGACGATCATCACGAAGCCCATGGCGCCGGCGGCGCAGACGCTGATCATCCCGAACTGCCCGCCGCGGCGCTTGAGCTCGTTCAGCAGCGTCACCGTCACCCGGCCGCCGGTGGCGCCGAACGGGTGGCCGATGGCGATGGAGCCGCCCATCACGTTGATGCGGTCCTCGTCGGGGATGCCGATCGCCTTGTCGAGCCCCAGCCGCTCCTTCGCCACCTTGTCGGAGTCGAACCACTGCAGGTTGGAGAGCACCTGCGCGGCGAACGCCTCGTGCATCTCCAGCAGGTCGATGTCCTTCATGGTGAGCCCGGCGCGCTCCAGCGCCACGGGTGCCGCGTACACCGGCCCCTGCAGGAGCTGGTCGGCCGGCGAGAGCGAGGCGTAGGCGTAGCCGCGGATGTAGCCGAGCGGCGTGTACCCCAGCGCCTTCGCCTTCTCCTCGCTCATCAGCAGCACCGCCGAGGCCCCGTCGGTGAGCGGCGAGGCGTTGCCGGCGGTCACCGTGCCGTAGCGCCGGTCGAAGACGGGCTTGAGCTGCGCCAGCTTCTCCAGCGAGGTGTCGGCGCGGATCCCGTTGTCGGAGGTGACCACCTTCTCGAAGCCGGGCGGCAGGTACGCCGGCACGATCTCGCGGGTGAGCCGCCCGTCGGCGGTGGCCGCGGCGGCCAGCTGGTGCGAGCGCAGCGCCCAGCGGTCCTGCTCCTCGCGGGTGATCCCGTTCTCCTGCGCCATCTTCTCGGCGCTCTCGCCCATGGTGAGCCCCGTGGTGGGCTCGGCGATGGCCGGGGTGACCGGCGCCAGGTGTTTGGGCCGGAGCGTGGCGAACGTCTTCACCTTCTCGCCCAGCGAGCGGGCCTTGGAGGCGCGCACCAGGGCGTTGCGCATCTCGGGGGAGAAGAGGATGGGGATGTCGGTGAGGCTCTCGGCGCCCCCCGCGATCACCACGTCGGCCAGCCCCAGCGCGATCTGCTCCGCCGCCGAGGTGATCGCCTGGTTGGACGACGCGCACGCCCGGCCCACGGTGAAGGCGGGCACCCGCGGCGGGATCCCGGAGCCCAGCGTGACCTCGCGGGCGATGTTCGGCTCCTTCACCGACTGCACCACGGTGCCGTAGACCACGTGGTCGATCTGCTCCACGTCCAGCTCGGCGCGGGAGACCAGCTCGCGCACGGCCATCTTCCCCAGCTCGACCGAGGAGAGGTCCTTGAAGTCCGTCCCCGACTTGGCGAACGGGGTGCGGCACCCCTCGATGATCGCCACCCTGCGCCCGATGCGGTTCATTCCGGTTCCTTCCGTCGCGTGGTTTTCCGGCGAGACGGAGCAATCTCCGTGTGAACTCCGCTCATATCAAGGGAGTGCGGACGGAAGTACGGAGTACGAGGTACGGAAAAGCGGGTGTGGGCGCTCGTTCGCTATCCCCGCGTGAGTGTCATGATCTCGTCCGTCGAGAGCTTTCGCGTCGCCCGCCCGCGCATGTGCTCGATCAGAGACCTGCCGCGCCGTCGCGGTCTCTCGGTCTTGCGGATCAGGACTCCCTCCGCGGTGGGCTCGAGCTCGACTTCGGTGTCCGGCAGCAGTCCATAGCGCTCCCGGATCTCGAGCGGGATCGTCACCTGTCCCTTCGAAGTGATCCGCATCGGCTTCTCCTCCCAGGTATCACTCGCTTGATCTCCGGCCTGGCCCTGAGAAGGACCTTGAACCGGGATCACTCCTCCACCACCTGGCACCCCACGCGCTCGGGGTGGTCGAGCACGCGGGCGCGGGCCGGGACGCGGCGCATGGCCCAGAGCACGGCGAAGTCGCCGCCGGCGCACAGCAGCATGAAGGCGCCCCACAGCGTCGCCCATCCCGCTCCCCTCCACAGTCCCCACGCGGCCGGCCCCGCCCCCAGCACCAGGGCGGGGAGGAGCACCGCCGCGCGGTAGGCCCCGGCGCGCAGCGGAACGCGGCACCCCGCGAACGGCGAGAGGGTCGCGCGGTCCAGCCCGAAGCGGATGGCCCGGCGCGGGGCGCGCCCCAGCAGCAGGAAGCCGGCCGCGTGCAGCGCCTCGTGCGCCACGATGCTGGCCAGGAAGGCGGGGAGGAACGCCCAGGGGAAGAGGTCGCCCAGCCCCGCCAGGAGCGAGGCGCGGCCCCAGAGCGCCGCGTGGGCCGCCACCGGCGCGGCCGCCAGGGGGAGGAAGAGGAGGGCGATCACGTTCGCCGCCTCGAACGAGACGGTGGCGTCCCGCCCGGGCGGCGCGGCGGCGGGTTCGGTCGTGGCGTCGGTCACGGCGCGGAGGCGGAAGCCCAGGGAAAAACGCGGGAATGCGTCGTATCTCCAGTCCCGGCAAACGCATGCAAGGATCGCCGCGCCGGGGGGCGCCCGCCGCCGCGGCACGCGGATTGAATCAGCGGGCGGGTCTATGGAATACGTCGAAGACCACTACCTGTTTCCGCTGGTCCGCGAGCCGCGCTCGCGCTGGGAGAAGGCGGGGCTCTCCCCCCGGCAGGAGAGGAACTTCAACCGGGTGGCCACGCTCCTGGTGGCCGTCTTCCTGACCGGGTGGCTGTACTCGATCTTCCTGGCCGACCGCGTCGCCCTGGCGGCGGACCACCCGTCGGTGGCGCGCATCAGCACGCAGCTGGTGCGCAGCCCCCTGGCCCGCGACGCGGCCCCCGAGCCCGCGTTCCTGGTCGACCAGTTCGTCCAGGCCTTCGCCCGCGACTTCGAGGCGGACGTCCGCGGGCAGAGCGGCGCGGTGAACGTGCGCATCGTGCAGCCCGGCGAGGAGATCGGCCTCCCGGGCTCGGCCGACAGCCTGCCGCCGGGGGCGGCGGTGGTGCTGCAGCCCGCGGAGGGAACCGCGGGCGCGACCGTGCCGGCGTCGGACGGAGCCCCCGAGCCGGGGATCTGGAACCTGGTGCTCAAGATGGCCGACGCGGTGCGGCCGGCGTCGGAGGTGAGCGTGATCACCCTGGTGCCGCTCTCGGCCAAGCGCGGCGGGCGGATCGGCCGCTTCAACATCGGCAACTGGCCGTACGAGCAGGGCGGCGCGCCCAAGCCGGTCTACCGGCCGCCCAAGGGGCTCATCCAGGTGACGCCCGAGAACAAGGACATGTGGCTCTCGGAGCACATCCAGCTCAAGGACTTCATCACCAAGGGGCAGGAGAACGTCTGGCCCAAGTACGTGGCGGTCAACCCGCGCATCCTGGACAAGGTGGAGCTGGTGATCCAGGAGCTGGAGCGGATGGGGCACCCGGTGGAGAACATCTTCGCGGTGAGCGGCTTCCGCACCCCCTGGTACAACGCGCACGGGGGGACCACCGCGGGGCGCGGGCAGCTCTCGCGGCACATGTACGGCGACGCCATGGACATCGCGGTCGACAACGACCGCAACGGGATCATGGACGACCTGAACGGCGACGGGCGCATCAACCTGGCCGACGCCCGCGTGATCGGCGCGGCGGTGGACCGGGTGGAGCGGAAGTACCCGAACCTGGTGGGCGGGATGCACTACTACCCCCCCACGGGCGGGCACCAGGGGATGGTGCACATCGACACGCGGGGGTTCCGCGCCCGCTGGTAGCGGCGGCGCGCCGAGAGATCCGGACGACGGAAGGGGGACGGCATGGCGCTGGATGCGAAAGAGGCGGAGCGGCGCGACGAGCGGCGGCACGAGCTGGAGCGCGTCGACCTGCCGCCCGACATGGACGTGCGCGACGAGGACCTGGAGCCGCACGAGGGGCTGCGCTACATCGCGCGGCTCTTCAAGCTGCTGGCGGTGCTGCTGGTGCTGCTCCTGATCGGCGAGATCGTGCTGGGGCTGATCCGCGAGGGGAACTCGGCGATCCCCACGCTGCTGGTGGAGGCCACGCGCATCATCGTGTTCGCGGGGCTGCTGTGGGGCGCGGCCGACCTGGCGCTGATGCTGATCGAGTCGAACCACGACCTGCGCGCCACCCGCATCCTGGTGGGCCGCCTGAACGGCAAGGTGGCCCGCCTGGAGGGCGCCCTGGCCCCCCGCGGCGGCGACGGCCTGGGCGCGGGCCGCGAGACCCCGCGCCCGGAGCTGCGCGGCGGCACGCTCCCGGGCGGGATGGCCGGCGGCCCCCCGCCGGGCGGGCGGCCGCCGTCGCACCAGGAGGGGGTGTAGAGGGGGTCCCGGGGGTTGCCGGGCGGCTGAAGCCGCGGCAACAACTGCAGAAAGCCTCGCAAACTACGCGAGGCTTCAACTTCGATCGCGCGATTCTTCCGTTCGTTGAGTGCTCCAGAGCGGCGAGACGGCGCGATATGGTTGGATGGTACTCGCTTCGTTCAGGTCGAACTTGGCGCAGGAGAACGGAACCTCGCCCCGCAGCCTGCGCAGCAGGCTTCCTGCAGTTGTTGCCGCGGCTTCAGCCGCCCGACAGCCCCTCTCTCCCCTCCCCCTCATTTTCGTGTCTCCCTCCCCGGCGGTATCTTGATGACGAGCCGCCGGGGTGCGGCGGCTCGGGAACGGGAGGCTCGATGGCGACCAGGATCTTGCGGGTTCCCCACGTGGTGATCGTCGGGGGCGGGTTCGGGGGGCTGGCGGCGGCGCGGGCGCTGCGGCGGGCGCCGGTGACGCTCACGCTGGTCGACCGGCGCAACCACCACGTCTTCCAGCCCCTCCTCTACCAGGTGGCCACCGCCGCCCTCTCCCCCGCCGACATCTCGGCGCCGATCCGCAACGTCTTGCGCCGGCAGCGCAACGCCGAGGTGCTGATGGCCGAGGTGACCGACGTGGACCGCGAGCGGCGGCAGGTCGTGTTCGCCGACGGGAAGCGGCTCGACTACGACTACCTGGTGATCGCCACCGGGGCCACGCACGCCTACTTCGGCCACCCCGAGTGGGAGCCGCTGGCGCCGGGGCTCAAGACGCTCGAGGACGCCACCGAGATCCGCCGCCGCTTCCTGCTGGCCTTCGAGGCCGCCGAGCAGGAGGAGGACCCCGCCGAGCGGCGCGCGCTGCTCACCTTCGTGGTGGTGGGCGCCGGGCCCACGGGGGTGGAGATGGCCGGCGCCATGGCCGAGATCGCCCGCCACTCCATGACGCGCGACTTCCGCCACATCGACCCCGGCGCCTCGCGCATCGTGCTGGTGGAGGGCGGCCCCCGCATCCTCCCCGCCTACCACGAGGAGCTCTCGGCCTACGCGAAGCGCGCGCTGGAGGAGATCGGGGTGGAGGTGCGCACCGGCGCGGTGGTCACCGGCATCGCCGCGGAGGGGGTGATGATCGGCGACGAGTGCCTCCGCACGCGCAACGTCGTCTGGGCGGCCGGGGTGACCGCGTCGCCGCTGGGGAAGAAGCTGGGGGTGGAGACGGACCGCGTGGGCCGCGTGAAGGTGGAGCCCGACCTCTCCATCCCCGGGCACCCGGAGATCTTCGTGATCGGCGACCTGGCGCTGCTCGGCGACGAGAAGGGGAAGCCGCTCCCCGGGGTGGCACCCGTCGCCAACCAGCAGGGCGCCCACGCGGCGAAGAACATCGTCGCCACGATCGTGGGCCGGCGGCGGCGCCCCTTCCGCTACCGCGACAAGGGGAGCATGGCGACGATCGGCCGCAGCGCCGCGATCGTGGAGTCGGCGGGGGTGCGGTTCAGCGGGTTCATCGCGTGGCTGGCCTGGCTCTTCATCCACATCTTCTTCCTGATCGGCTTCCGCAACCGCCTGGTGGTGATGATCCAGTGGGCGTGGAGCTACCTCACCTGGCAGCGCGGCGCCCGCCTGATCACCGGCGAGGTGGGCCCCGACCTGGCGCCGCCGGGGCTGCCGATCGGCGCGCCGCGGCAGGAGCACGCCAGCCGGCGCGACGCGGTGGAGGCGGAGGCGATGGGCAGCGGCGCCCCCGCGGACGCCGAGCAGCGCGGGTGGATGTCGGGCGACCGCGACCAGGCCGCCGCCGCGCCCGGGGGGCGATGACGGCTCTCGCGCGACGGCTGGAGCGCTGGCTGGCGGCGGCCGGGGCGCGGCTGGAGACGGTCCGCTACGCGCGCCCCGAGGCGGGCGGCGAGGTCTCGGGCTTCCGCCTGGTCCCGCCCGACCCGCGCGGCCGCGTCGTCGCAGCGCACGGGGCGGGGAACGACGCGCTCTTCCCGCAGGTCGCGCTCTTCAAGGCGCTCCTCCGCCAGGGCTTCGAGGTCTTCGCCTTCGACGTGGACGGCCACGGCACCGCGAGCACCACGACCTTCTCCGTCCCCGCCGTGGAGACGGCGCTCCCCGCCGCGGTGGCCGAGGCGGAGCGGGGGCGGCCGGAGCTTCCCCTCCTCCTGCAGGGGCACAGCTTCGGCGGGTCGCTGGTGCTGCACGCGCTGGCCGCGGGCGCCGTCCCCCACGCGTCCGGCGCCGTCGTGGTCTCCGCGCCGACCTTCCTCACCATCGACACGGGGGCCGCGCTGGCGGAGCTGCGCAACTTCCTGCGGCCGGCGACGCTGGCGCAGCGCGAGCACTACGGGCTGTGGGGGCTGGTCCCCGCCTTCGGCCCGGTGAGGCGGGGCGCCTACCCGTTCCGGCGCACGGGGCCGGCGGGGGGCCCGTTCGGCTACGTGGCCGCCGTGCAGTCGCTGCTGGCGCGGCTGGACCTGGAGCGCCGGGCGCCGGAGGTGCGCGCGCCGGTGCTGCTGGTCTACGGCACGCGCGACCGGCTGGTGCCCCTGGCGCAGGGCGAGCGGCTGGCGGCGCGGCTCCCCCACGCGGAGCTGCTGCGGATCGCGGGGGGGTCGCACTGGAGCACGCTGCTGGCGTCGGAGGCGGTGGAGGCGGCGGCGGGGTGGATGGCGGCGCGCCGGGCGGTGCCGGCGTGACGGGGGGGATCCGCCGGCCGGCGCGGATCGACGTGCACGCGCACCTGGCGGGGGTGGGCACGGAGGCGTCCGGCTGCTGGACGTCGGACGCGCTCCGCAAGCGGCTCACCTTCCGGGTGCTGCGCTGGATGCTGGGGGTGACGGCCGCGCAGCTGGAGAGCAGCTTCGACGCGGAGTGGGCGGCGGGGCTCGCGCGGCGGGTGCGCGCCAGCGAGGTGGACTTCGCGGTGGCGCTCGGGTTCGACGGCGTGTACGACGGGCGCGGCGAGCTGGACCGGGCGCTCTCGCAGATGATCGTCCCCCCGTCGTTCGTCTTCGAGGCCTGCCGCCGACACCCGGAGCTGCTCCCCGGACCGTCGGTCAATCCGCACCGGAAGGACGCGCGCGAGCGGCTGGAGGAGTGCGTGGAGGGCGGGGCGGTGCTGATCAAGTGGCTCCCGGCCACGCAGCGCATCGACCCGGCGGACCCGGCGCACGGGTGGTTCTACCGGCGGCTGGCGGAGACGGGGATCCCGCTGCTGGTGCACTCGGGCGGGAGCGAGAACACCTTCGCGCAGGTGGACGCGCGGCTCAAGGACCTGCGCCTGCTGGAGCGCCCGCTGCGCGAGGGGGTGACGGTGATCGTGGCCCACACGGCCGCGCCCGTGCTCTACGCCCGCGACGAGGACCAGGTGCCGCTGCTCAAGGAGTGGATGGGCGAGTTCCCGCGGCTGTGGGTGGACAACTCGGGGATCAGCAACCTGTCGCGCTTCCCGCACCTGCCGAAGTTCGCGCGGGACCCGCTGCTGGTGGGGCGCACGCTGCACGGCAGCGACTTCCCCGTCCCCACCAACTCCTTCTACTACGTGCGCGAGCTGGGGGCGCGGCGGGTGCGCTCGCTGGAGAGCGAGAAGAACCCGCTGCAGCGCGACGTCGCCATCAAGCGCGCCCTCGGCTACCCCGACGAGGTGCTCACGCGCGCCTGCTCGGTGCTGCCGAACCTGGAGCGGTGGGTGCGGCAGGAGAACCCCGCACGCAATATGTAATTGCCAGGTGCACGGGCTCGCAGCATCTTCCAACGAGATTTCTCCCGCTCCTCGATTCAGCCCTGTGACCCGGTTGCAGCATGGAAGGCAAGCGACTGATCCAGCGATTGACCTTGCGTAACTTCCTCTCGTACGGGAGCGAAGGTGCCTCGATCGATCTGCTGCCGCTGAACGTGCTGATTGGTCCCAATGCCTCTGGAAAGTCCAACTTGCTTGAGGCGCTGTCAGTCCTGCGCGCCACCGCGTCGGATCTGCCGGCCTGGCTACGCAGCGGTGGCGGCGTCGAGGAATACATCTGGAAGGGCGGAGGTTCTGATGCAGTGGCATCAATAGAGGCGCTTGTGGACTACCCCGGTCTCAGCAATCCATTGCGTTATGCTCTGGGTTTTTCGCAGATCCGCCATCGTCCACGAGTGGTCGAGGAATCCATCGATTACAACCGTTCTTTCGTATTCACAGATGAAGGGATGCTGCCGCAGGTCTTTTATTCGCTCCGCGATGGACAGGCCGTGATCCACCGACGCGCGCCCGGAGGGGATGAATGGAGTGATGCTTACGAGCGCGAGATACCTCTCAAAGATTTGGCCGCCGATCGATCCATCCTTTCACAGCGCAAAGATCCAGAGCTATATCCTGAACTGACCTATCTTGCAGAGCGCTTTGACGAGATCTCGGTAATCCAAGAGTGGACGTTTGGGCGTCGTGCCCGGGTGCGGGCTCCCCAACCGGCAGATCTCCCAACCGATTTCCTTCTACCGGATGCAAGCAATCTTGTGCTTGTGCTGCACGAACTGATGCAACGGTCCCAGACGGAAGAAAGGTTGATCGAGTACCTCCGCGTCTTCTACCAGTCGGCACAGCGGGTACGGACGAGAATTCAGGGTGGGACGGTGGAACTCTACATTGACGAAGGACGGGACGATTTTGTCCCCGCATCTCGGCTTTCGGACGGCACGCTGCGATACCTGAGCCTTCTGACGATTCTGCTGCATCCATCTCCGCCGCCGCTCGTCTGCTTTGAGGAGCCGGAGCTCGGGTTGCATCCGGATATTCTTCCCACGATCGCGGAGTTGCTCCGGGAGGCATCCAAACGTACGCAACTCGTCGTCACCACCCACTCCGAGGCTCTAGTTTCGGCACTGGCGGACGCTCCGGAAGCAATTGTCGTCTGCGAACCGAGCAGCGACGGCACCCAACTACGGCGGCTCGATCGTGACGCATTGGTTGAATGGCTAAACCGATACTCCTTGGGTGAGCTCTGGCGGATGGGCGAGATCGGGGGAACGCGGTGGTGAGGGAGATCCGCCTCTACATCGAAGGTGCCCCAGAGCTACGAAGAGGATTTCGTGGTTTCTTAGCGGGACTCGAAGAGAACGCCAGGCGCCGCAAATGCCGATGGGAAATCGTGCTGTGCGGCTCGCGATCCAGCACGTATGACGCTTTCCAATTCGCCCTGCGTACCCACCCGAAAGCACTGAACATCCTGCTTGTAGACGCGGAGTGGCCCGTCATCAAGACACCTCGGGAGCATCTCTCCGCGCCAAAAGGCGATGCATGGGATCTATCAGCAGTGGCTGACGAACAGTGCCATCTAATGACCCAGGCCATGGAGGCCTGGTTCCTGGCGGATATCGATGCGCTCCGAAAGTACTACGGCCAAGGGTTCCAGGCCGGTGCGCTCCCGGGACGTGAAAAGGTAGAAGAAATTCCCAAGGTAGACTTAGCTCCATCGCTTGAGAATGCGACGCGCAGAACACAGAAAGGGAAATACGACAAGATCCGGCACGCCCCACAAATCCTTGAGCGGCTGGACCCAGGCAAGGTGCGCGACCGGGCGTCTCACTGCGAGCGGCTGTTTATAACGATTGAGCAACAACTTTCGACGGAGGGCGCTTGATCTCGCCTCGCGCTCTTCGGTTCCGTTCGTTACGCCTGCTTCTTCTTGCTCCGATCTTTTCACTCACGGCGCTTCCACTCGCCGCGCAGCTCCGACCGCTGGAGCCGTTCGAATGGGGGATGCTGGAGGCGGGAAGGAGCGTGCAGGTAGAGGCCGGCGGGGGGTGGCTGCGCGGGCAACGGGCGTCGCTGGCGGGGACGGAGGGGACGCTGGTGGAGGCGGGGAGCTTCCGCGCGTTCTGGCGGACGGGGCGCGTGGTCCTGGAAGCGGGCGGGACGGTGCGGCGCTTCTTCGACGAGGAGCGGAGCTTCGCGCCCCCGGAGCCGTTCGTGCAGCCGGCGGACGACGGCGACCGAAGCGACTCGGGGGACTACCGCGTGGCGACGGCGGTGCGGCTGACCGGGGAGGGAGCGCCGGTCGCCGCGATCCTGCGCTTCGGGGCGCGGCTGCCGACCACGGACAACCGGGTGGGGCTGGACCGCGACGCCACCGACTTCTTCGCCACCGTGGGCGCGCGGGCGGCGCGGGGGAGGGCGTCGCTGGCGGCGGAGGCGGGGGTGGGGATCTTCGGGACGCGCGACCCGGAGTTCGAGCAGGACGACCTGCTGGTCTACGCCCTGTGCGCGGAGCTGGACGCCGGGCCGGTGGTCCCCTCGCTCGCCGTCCTCGGCCAGCAGGTGGGGACGGCGCACGAGGAGATCCGCGGCAACGAGTCGCTGGGCGAGGTACGGCTGGGCTTCCGCACGACGGGACGCTGGTTCGTCCGCGCGGAGCTCGTGGCCGGGTACACGGACTTCAGCCCGTCGTCGGGCGTGCTGGTGTCGGCCGGCATGCGGCGCTGACGGGCGGCGGCGGACGGCCTACGGGCGAGGCTCGGCCGGCAGCCTGCGCGTGACGTAGACGGCGACGTAATCCACGTTGCTGTGGCCTCCCACCGCCACGTCGAGCACCCCGCCGTGCGCCTCCAGGAAGGCGTTCACGCCCGCCAGTGCCAGCGAGTCGGACGCGAGCGGGATGTGCAGCGTCCGCGCGGAGCGCTCGGCGTTCGGGCCCGCCCAGAGGCTGTCCCGGTACAGGATCTGCCCTTCCGCGGCGAAGGGAGCGCGGCCCACCCGGACCTCGTCGCCGCTCCAGCCGGTGCCGGCGAGGCCCTGCGGCGCCTTGCGGACGGCGATCTCCACCAGGACCGAGCAGACCGGTTCGGCGCCGAGCGTGAACGAGTCGCCGAAGCCCGTGCCGGCGGCGCCGTTGTCGTAGCCCTGGTTCTCCCGGGACCCCGTCTTGATGCCTGCCAGGTAGGCCCGGAGCTCGGAGCTCGGCTGGGTGCGGGCCCCCGGCGTCCGGAAGTTGTCCAGCATGTCGCGACGGAAGACCTGCGAGCGGTCGCACGACTGCCGCCGGGCGGCGCCGGGCGCGGAGAGCGCGGCGGTGAGGGCCAGCGCCGCCAGAGACGCGGCCAGCGGGTGCCATCGGCGCATGATCTCCTCCGGGATCGAACGAGGGGATGAGTCGCGGAGCGTGAGCGGTGAAGCACAAGGGGACATATTATGTCGCCGACCGGGAACGTCCAAGGACGGGCCGAAAGGACGCTCTCGGCGGCGCACCGGGCAGGCACGAAACCTGCTTTACTGTGTAAAGCACTTGACACGCGGGCACCAGCAGCGCATCGTATCGAGCCATGGCGAAGATCCTCCCCTTCCGCAGGCCCCCCGAGGAGCCGCCCCTGGAGCTGCACGCGGCCGCGCTGGACAACCTGCGCTTCATCCGCGACACCATGGAGCGCGCGGGGAGCTTCACCGCCGTCTCGGGGTGGGGGCAGGTGGTGATCGGCGTCACCGGCTTCCTGGCGGCGTGGCTGGCCTCGCGGCAGGAGTCGCCCCACAACTGGCTGGCCACCTGGGCGGTGGCGGCCGTGGTGGCCGGGCTGATCGGGCTGGTGACCACGGCCATGAAGGCGCGCGCCATGGGGATGCCGCTGCGCTCCGGCCCGGGGCGTAAGTTCGCGCTGAGCCTGTTCCCGCCGCTGGTGGCGGGCGCGGTGCTCACGGCGGTGCTCTTCCGGGCGGGGATGCCGCACCTGCTCCCGGGGATGTGGCTGCTGCTCTTCGGGGTGGGGATCGTGGCGGCGGGCTCGTTCTCGGTGAAGGTGGTGCCGGTGATGGGACTCAGCTTCATGCTGCTGGGCGGCGCCACGCTCTTCGCCCCGCCGGAGTGGGGCGACGCGCTGATGGCGGCCGGGTTCGGGGGGCTGCACGTGGTGTTCGGGACCCTGATCGCGAGGAGGTACGGTGGCTGAGGCCAGGCGGGCCGCGCGCCAGAGCGCGGCGGAGCCGCTGCGCAGCGTTCCCGGCGGCGCCGAGGCGGGCGCCCCCGAGCTGGACCGGCTCATCCACGAGCGGGTGCGGCTGGGGATCGTGAGCGCGCTGGCGGTGAACCAGTCGCTCGCCTTCAACGAGCTGAAGGACATGCTGGGGCTCACCGACGGCAACCTGAGCGTGCACGCCCGCAAGCTGGAGGAGGCGGGCTACGTGGAGTGCACCAAGAAGTTCGAGGGGCGCGTCCCCCGCACGGAGTTCCGGCTGACCGAGCCGGGGCGCCGCGCGCTGGAGGCGTACCTGGCCCACATGGAGGCGCTCATCCACGCGGTGCGCGAGCGCTGACGCGGAGAAACCCAAATTTTTTTCACCCGGGGCTTTACGATGCAGAGCACTTTGGGCAAGGGCGGGTTCGCGGGGCTGCACCTGGCCGTGATCATGGACGGCAACGGCCGCTGGGCGGTGGCGCGGGGGCTCCCGCGGGTGGCCGGCCACCGCGAGGGGGCGAAGGCGGTGCGGCGGGTGGTGGAGGCGGCGCCCGGGCTGGGGGTGGGCACGCTCACGCTCTACGCGTTCAGCTCCGACAACTGGGCCCGCCCGCCGCGCGAGGTGGGGGCGCTGATGCGCCTCTTCCGCAGCTACCTGGCCTCGGAGACCCAGCGGCTGGTGGAGAACGGGGTGCGCCTGGGCGTGGTGGGCCGGCGCGACCGCCTGTCGGAGACGCTGGTGCGCGCCATCGAGGGCGCCGAGGAGGCGACCGCCGGCGGCGCGCGGCTGCACCTGCGCCTGGCGATCGACTACTCGGCGCGCGACGCCATCGCGCGCGCGGCGTCCCTCGCCGGGGGCCGCGAGCCGGACCGCGAGGAGTTCGCCGCGCTGCTGGGCCAGGCGATCGGCGACCCGTTCCCCGTGCCCGACGTGGACCTGCTGGTGCGCACGGGGGGCGAGCAGCGCCTCAGCGACTTCCTGCTCTGGGAGTGCGCCTACGCGGAGCTGTACTTCACCCCGCGCCAGTGGCCGGACTTCGACGCGGCCGCGCTCGGCGAGGCGGTGGCGGAGTTCCGCCGGCGCGAGCGCCGCTTCGGGCGGGTGCCGGCGGCGGCGGCGGGGTGAACGGCAGTGTGTTAGTGCTTAGTCCTTAGTGCTTAGTGGGGCTTCGGCGCGATCATCGGCCTTTGTACAAGCACTAAGGACTAAGCACTAAGGACTAAAGCACTTGGGGTCGATCAACCGAAGGAGGCCGTACGATGCAACCGCTCTTCAACTTCCACGGCAACGCGATCCTTTCCGTGCTGGCGTTCCTGGGCACCGCGGCGCTGCTGGGGGCGGCGGGCGTGGCGTTCGTGATCCTGCTCCTCCGCCGCAGCTCGTTCGCGGCGCGGCGGGTGCTGCTCGCGGGGGGCGCGGTCGCGGCGGCGTACCTGGCGGCGCTCACCGGCTTCTCGCTGGCCAGCCGCGAGCGGGTGGTGGAGCCGGGGAACGCCAAGTACTTCTGCGAGATCGACTGCCACCTGGCCTACTCGGTGCTCGGCGCGCGGCGGGAGGCCGCCCTCGGCGCCGCGCGGCCCTCGCGCGGCGCCTGGGAGGTGGTGACGCTCAGGGTCTGGTTCGACCCCGGGACGACTTCCTCCCGCCGCGGCGGCAGCCCACTCACGCCCAACCCGCGCGACGTGCGCCTGGTGGACGCGGAGGGGAACCGCTACGCGCCCTCGGAGGAGGGGCTGCGCGCGCTGGAAGCGTCGGCCGGGCGGCAGACGCCGCTCGCCGCGCCGCTCCGGCCGGGGGAGTCGTACACGACCACGCTGGTCTTCGACGTCCCGCCGGGGGTGCGGAGCCCCGGGCTCCTGGTCACCGAGGCCGACCCCGTCACCCGCCTGCTGATCGGGCACGAGCGCAGCCTGCTGCACGCGAAGACCGTCTTTCGCCTACGCGACGCGCCGCTCGCCGGAGTCCGCTCGTGAGCGACCACGACGTGCTGGTGGTGGGCGCCGGGCTGGCGGGGCTGGAGAGCGCGCGGGGGATGGCCGCGCGCGGGCTCCGGGTGCTGCTGGTCGATCACAGGGCTTCGGTCGACGCGGCGGTGCACACCACGGGGATCTTCGTCCGGCGCACGCTGGAGGACTTCGACCTCCCGGACGACTGCCTGGGCCCGCCCGTGCGCCGCGTGGTCCTCTACTCCCC
Organism: Longimicrobium sp.; assembly: GCA_036389795.1. NCBI lineage: Bacteria > Pseudomonadati > Gemmatimonadota > Longimicrobiia > Longimicrobiales > Longimicrobiaceae > Longimicrobium > Longimicrobium sp. Next base: position 2,462 of record DASVWD010000243.1, on the reverse strand, counting down.
CGCCGGCCGGGCGCTGCCGCTCGAGAGCCCGCGCGACGAGTTCCGCGTGGGACGGATGGGCGCGCTCTACCGCCGCATGCTGGAGGACTGCGCCGCGCTCGGCGTGGAGTGGATGCCGCGCACGCGCTACCTCGAGAGCCGCCCGGACGGCGCGGGGTCGTCCGTCGTGCTCGAAGGCGCGGGCGGGCGGCGCACGGTGCGGGCACGCTTCCTGGTGGGCGCGGACGGCGCCGTGTCGCGGGTGGCGGGCGCCCTGGGGCTCGACGAGAACCGCGAGTGGATCGTGGGCGTGGAAGACGTCTTCCGCGGCGTGCGCGCCGACGGGCCGCCCGCCTTCCACTGCTGGCTGGACCCCGTGCTGGCCCCCGGCTACCTGGCCTGGGTGGTGAGCGACGGCGAGGAGGTGCACGTGGGCACCGGCGGGTACGCGGGCCGCTTCCGCCCGGTGGAGGCGCTGGGCCGCTTCCTGGCGCGCGTGGCGCCGCGCTTCGGGCTCGCCGGCCGCCGGGCGGACGAGCGGCGCGGCGGACGGATCCCGGTCGGCGGGGTGCTGCGGCGCATCGCCTCCCCGCGCGGGCTGCTGGTGGGCGACGCGGCGGGGGCGGTGTCGCCCCTCACGGCGGGCGGGCTGGACCCCTGCCTGCGGCTCTCGGCGCTGGCCGCGCGCGTCACGGCGGACTACCTGGCGGGCGGCGACACGACGGCGCTGGAGCCGTACGACGGCGAGCGCTTCCGGCGGCACTTCGCCACCCGCATCGCCATGCGGCACGCCCTGTCGGCGGTGCGCTCGCCCGCGCTGGCGGAGGCCGCCTGCGCCGCGCTGCGCCTGCTTCCCCCGCTCGCGCACCACGTCTTCTTCGGCCGCGGCTCGTTCCCCGACGTCGAGCCGGCCACGCGGTCCACCGTCGCTCACGGACCGGTCCGCGCGCGGCTCCTGGACCGGGTGCTCTACGGCACGTCGGCGAGCTGAACTACAAAGGGTGATGGAGATGGAGATCGAATCGACCCTCCCCGCGAACCTCGAGGCGCCGACGGCCGCGCGCCTGCCGATGAGCCCGCCGACGCGCCGCGCGCTGGGGGTGGCCGGCGCGGCGCTGGCGCTGGGCGCGCTGGGCGACGCGCTGCTCCGGCCCACGCCGTGGGGGCTCAACCTGGCGCTGTGGACCGTGGCGCTCGTCGCCGCCGCCGTGGGGCTGCAGGACTGGGCGGAGACGGACGACCGCGTGCGCGGGTGGATGCCGCTGGCGCTCGCGGTGGCCGTGCTGATCGCCTGGCGCGACTCGCCCACCCTCAAGGCGCTCGACCTCACCGCGCTGCTGCTGATCTTAGGCCTGGCCGTGCACCGCGCGCGCGGGGGGACGATCCGCCTGGGCGGGCTGGCGGCGTACGTGGGCGGGCTGCTGACCTCCTTCGCCGAGGCCACCTTCGGCTCGCTCCTGCTGCTCACGAAGGACGTGAAGTGGCGCGAGGTGCCGCGCGAGGGGTGGAGCCGCCACGCCCTGGCCGTGGCGCGCGGGCTGGCGCTGGCGATCCCGCTGCTCCTGGTCTTCGGGGCGCTGCTGTCGGCGGCGGACGCGCGCTTCGAGCGGCTGCTGGGCGGGTTCGACCTGGACCTGCCGCTCGCCTTCTCGCACGTGCTGCTGGCGCTCTGCTTCGCCTGGCTGGCGGGCGGGGTGCTGCGCGCGCTGGTGCTCCCCGGCGAGCCGATCGCGCGGCCTTCGGAGGAGCTCCGCCCGCCGCGGCCGTCGCTGGGGATCGTGGAGCTGGGGACGGTGCTGGGGTCGCTGGACCTGCTCTTCCTGGCCTTCGTGGTGGTGCAGCTCCCCTATTTCTTCGGCGGGACGGGGCTGATCGAGCAGCCGGGGACCACGACGTACGCCGAGTACGCGCGGCGGGGCTTCTTCGAACTGTGCGCGGTGGCGGGGATGGTGCTGCCGCTGCTGCTGGGCTCGCACTGGCTGCTGCGCAGGGAGAGCCCGCGGCACGAGCGCGCCTTCCGCGTGCTGGCGGCCGCGATGACGGCGCTGGTGTTCGTGATGATCGCCTCGGCGCTGCACCGGATGCGGCTGTACCAGGCGGCGTACGGGCTCACCGAGCTGCGGCTGTACACCACGGCGTTCATGGTCTGGCTGGCGGCGGTCTTCGGCTGGTTCGCGTGGACGGTGCTCCGGGGGCGGCGCGAGCGCTTCGCCTTCGGCGCGCTGGCGGCGGGGCTGGAGGCGCTGGTGGTGCTGCACGCGGTGAACCCCGACGCGCTGATCGTGCGGGTGAACGCCCGGCGGATGAGCGCGGAGGTGCCGTTCGACGCGCGCTACGCCGCGTCCCTGAGCGCCGACGCCGTCCCCGCGCTCCTGGCGGCGCTGCCGAAGCTGGCGCCGGCGGACCGCTGCCTGGCCACCGACCGGCTGCTGAAGCGCTGGGACGACGCCCCGGCGGACTGGCGGGAGTGGAGCCTGGGCCGC
>DASVWD010000242.1 GCA_036389795.1 Longimicrobium sp. | reverse complement strand
CCTTGCCGTCGTTCGATCGTGTGTCAGCGCCGTCTCTTCCGGACGAGGGTGCCGCGGCAGCCGGCGGCGCCGCAGTGGCAGGGGTAGCGGCGCTTGACGGCCGGCGTGACCCGCCCCGGGACGATGAAGTGGTAGTCGTAGGTGAGCTCTTCGCCCGGCTGGATGTCGCGGACGGCGTCGATGTAGATGCGGCGGTCCTCGATCACCGACTCGCAGTTGGGGTCGCACGAGTGGTTGATCCAGCGGGAGATGTTCCCCCCCACCCCGCCGTCCACCAGCAGGTCGTCCTCCACCGTGAACAGCAGCGTGTGGTAGGGGGCGGAGTCGTCCCACGGGTAGCGCCGGTCGCCCTCCTCCTGCGTGATCCGCTCGCCCACGTACTCGATCAGCCGGGTGCCCGCCGGGATGGGCTCCCGCGCGAAGACCCCCCGCCCGTGGATCCCCGACCTGCGCAGCGCCAGGCGCTCGCGTACGCGGAAGCTCTTCCTCGGCATGAGTGCAATCCGGTAGGATCTGGAATCTGACGGGAGGGCGAACCGTCCCGCAACACCCGCGGAACACGATTGCCCCAGCACATTCGAGGCCCCGCGGCGGGCAGCGGCCGCCGTTCCGGCGGCCCGCACGGTTGTCTGCCCGCGGACGCGGCGCCATCTTGCTCCCCGGGTTCCGTCCTCCCCGCCCGCCACGCCGCCGACCGATGCCCGCCTCCCTGCACTGCCCCACCTGCTCCGCGCCCCTCGACCTGCCGCCGGCCGGCGAGACGCGGGTGAAGTGCCCCTACTGCGGGGCCGCCGTCCTGCTGTCCGAGGCAGGGGCCGGGCACCCCCGCGGCGTTGCCCCGGACACGACCGCGGAGATCGTGCGGCTGCTGCGCGCCGGGCAGTGGCTCCCCGCCATACAGCTGTACCGCGAGCGCACGGGCGTGGGGCTCAAGGAGGCGAAGGAGGCGGTCGAGCGGATCGCCGCCGCGCAGCCACCGGGCTCCGTGCCGCGTCCCCCGAACGCGAGGGTGCTCGTCGGCTGCGCGCTCTTCCTGCTGGTGCTGGCGGGCGCGGGCGCCCTGCTGCCGCTGATGCTGCTCCGGCGAGAGTCGGCGCCCGCCGGGGAGGGCGCGGCACCCGTGGCCGAGCGCGGCGCGTCCTCGCCCGCGCGCCCGGGAGCACGCGCGGCGGAAGAGAGCGGGCTGGCGGAGCGGGTGCTGGCGTTCGGCGGCAAGGGGACCGGCGCGGGGCGCTTCACCGACGCCCGCGGCGTGGCGGTGGACGGGCAGGGGCGGGTGTACGTGGCCGAGTACCAGGGCGGGCGCGTGCAGGTGTTCGACTCGCTCGGCACCTTCGTCACCCAGTGGATGGCGGACCCGAAGATGCCGCTGGTGGACCTGGCGGCCGACCGCGGCGGCACCGTGTACGTGGTGCAGTCGGGGCGCATCCGGCGCTACGAGGGAGCCACCGGCCGCCTGCTCGGCGAGGTCGGGCGGCGGCAGCGCAGCGCCACGTACTCCGACGTGGCGCTCGCGCTGGACGGCACCCTGTACGCCGTCGAGTGGCCGTCGAGCATCGTCCAGCTCGGCCCCGGCGGCCGCGTGCTCCGCACCATCGACGCCCACGCGGCCATCGGCGATCAGGCGTCGCCCGCGCGGCTGGCGGTCGCCGGCACGGGCGACCTCTACGTGCTGGACCAGTGGACGGGCGAGGTGTACCGGCTGGACCCGAGCGGCCGCTTCGTGGACCGCTTCGGCGGGAAGGGCGGCGACGGCCCCGAGCAGCTGCGCTCCCCGAACGACCTCGCGCTCGACGGGCGGGGGCGCGTGTACGTGAGCGACCTGGGCCGGGCGATCCGCGTCTTCACCCCCGAGGGCCACCTCGTCGGCGACGTCGGCGGCAGGGGGGTCGTCTTCGGCATGGCGATCACCGACCGCGACGAGCTCTACGCCGCCTACCGCAACGACCACCAGATCGTGAAGTTCCGGATCAGGGAGTGAAATCCAATCAGACACGTATGGATCTGACGCCAATCGGAAAGGACGAGCAGCGAGTGAGCCAGACCTTACACTTCGATCGTCTGCAGGCCATGATCCGGAGCCCGCTGGTTCCTGAAGGCTCTGCTCTGTACAGCAGGCTCTACCGCGCGAAGGTTCCGGGCGGGTGGCTGATTGTTGCAGACCAATGTGATGGTGCTGGGTTAACGTTTCTCCCTGATCCCGAGCACACCTGGAACGGTGGCTCCCTTCCTTGAAAACGTGGAGACGGCCAGCTAAGGCCAGCGGGCGCCCACCTTGACATCCGGCCCCCGCGCACCGACAATACGCCCCAACGTTTTACGTCCCATCCCTCCCGTCGCACAACCCGATGACCCCGTTCCCGGGCCGCGCCACTCGCGCGCGGCCGCGCCGAAGCCCGTGCAGCGGAGCGCCGAGGTGGTGACCGGCCGCATCTCCGGCGGCAGCCTCCCCGAGCCGCGGCGCGTGCTGTCGTGGGAGTACCTGGGGCGCCTGGCGCTCGCCACCGGGATCTTCGTGGCCGCCGCCTGGGCGTGGAAGGAGGCGCCGCCCGCCACCACGCTGGCCACCACGCTGCTCACGGCGACCGTCTACGCCGTCACCGTCTTCTCCTTCTGGTACACGCACCTGGCGCGGCGCGAGCCCGGGCGCGGCTACCTCTTCGCCCAGGTGCTCTTCGACGTGCTCCTGGTGACCGCCGTCGTCCACCTCACCGGCGGCCGGGAGAGCAGCTTCGCCCCGCTCTACGTGCTGGTGATCGTGGCCGGGGCGGTGCTGCTGCCGATGCTGGGCGGCATCGTGATCGGCGTGCTGGCCAGCATCCTCTACTTCGCCGACGTGGCGCTCTCGGCGCACGGGATGGACCCCGGCGTGCTGCTGCAGTGCGCGCTCTTCGGCGCCGTGGCGCTGGTCACCGGCTACATCGGCGACCGGCTGCGGCAGACCGGCGCCGTGCTGGGCGAGGTGGAGACCGAGCTGAGGCAGCTGAAGCTCGACACCGACGACGTGCTGGCCGGCATCGCCACGGGGCTGCTGACCGTGGACGGCGAGGGGCGGCTGGCGTACATGAACCCCGCCGGGGCGGAGCTCCTCGACATCGACTCCGACGCCTGGATCGGCCGGCCCGTGCTGGAGGCGCTCGACCGCGCCGCGCCGGGGCTGGGGCGGGTGATCCGCGCCACCCGCGAGAACCACGAGCCGGTGCGGCGCTGGGAGACCGGCGAGCGCGCCGACGGCACCGTGCTGGGCGTCTCCACCACGCTGCTGGAGCGCACCGACCCGCCCTCGGTCACCGCCATCTTCCAGGACATCACCGAGCGCAAGCGCCTGGACGCGCTGCGCCGCCGCGCCGAGCGGCTGGAGGCCGTGGCCGAGCTCTCGGCATCGCTGGCGCACGAGATCAAGAACCCGCTGGCCTCCATCCGCAGCGCCACCGAGCAGCTCTCCGGCAACGGGATGCAGCCCGAAGACCGGCAGCTGCTGCAGGAGCTGGTGGTGCGCGAGAGCGACCGGCTGTCGCGGCTGCTCACCGAGTTCCTGGACTTCGCCCGCGTGAAGGTGCGCACCCCGGCGCCGCTCTACGTGCCCTCGCTCGTCAAGCACGCGGTGGACCTGGTGCGCGCCCACCCGCAGGCCGAGGGGATGGACGTCCGCTTCCAGGTGGACGAGAGCGCCGCCGCCGCCGTGGTGCAGGGCGACGAGGACCTGCTGCACCGCGCGGTGCTGAACCTGGGGCTGAACGCCGTGCAGTGGGCGGGCCCCGGGGGGCGCGTGGCCGTGGAGATGGACCTGGTGGAGTCGGAGATCCTCTCCGCCGCGCTCGCCTACACCCGGGCCGTACGCATCCGCGTCTCCGACAGCGGCCCCGGCGTGCCGGCCGAGCACGCCGAGCACGTCTTCGACCCCGTCTTCACCGCGCGCCCCGGCGGCACGGGGCTGGGCCTCGCCCTGGTGCAGCGCGCGGCCGAGGCGCACGGGGGCGCCGTGTTCGTCGACGAGCCGCTCCCCGGCTGGGGGAGCACCTTCACGCTGTACCTGCGCGCGGCCGCCGCGGACGATCACGACGTCCCGGCCGCCGCCACGACCCAGAGGCAAGAGGCCACCACGTGAGCGAGCCCAAGATCCTGATCGTAGACGACGAGACGGCGATCCTGGACACCCTGCGCATCCTGCTGCGGCGCGAGGGCTTCCAGGTGGAGACGGCGGTGGGGGGGCAGCAGGGGATCGACCGCATGCACGAGGTGCGCCCCGACGTGCTCCTCTCCGACGTGCGCATGCCGGGCGTGGGCGGGCTGGAGGTGCTGCTGGCCGCCAAGGAGCTCGACCCCTCCATGCCGGTGATCCTGATGACGGCGCAGGCGTCGCTGCAGACGGCGATCCGCGCGGTCAACGAGGGCGCCTTCTACTACATCCAGAAGCCGTTCGCCAACGACGAGCTGGTGGCCATCTGCCGCCGCGCCGCCGAGAGCCGGCAGCTGAAGCGCGAGAACCAGGCGCTCAAGACCGAGATCCGCCGCCGCGACCGCACCGACGCCGCCCGCCCCACCGGCAAGGCCAAGAAGTTCCTGGACGTGCTGAAGCTGGCCGAGACCGCGGGGCCCACCGACTCCACGGTGCTCATCTCCGGCGAGAGCGGCACCGGCAAGGAGGTGCTGGCGCGCTTCATCCACGAGCTGTCGGGGCGCGCCGACGGGCCGTTCGTCTCCATCAACTGCGGCGCGCTCCCCGAGAACCTGCTGGAGAGCGAGCTGTTCGGGCACGTGCGCGGCTCCTTCACCGGCGCCGTGCGCGACAAGCAGGGGCTCTTCGTCGCCGCCAAGGGAGGCACCTTCTTCCTGGACGAGGTGGGCGAGATGTCGCCCGCCACCCAGGTGAAGCTCCTGCGCGTGCTGCAGGAGCGCGAGGTGATCCCGGTGGGCGCCACCGAGCCGGTGCCGGTGGACGTGCGCATCATCGCCGCCACCAACCGCGACCTGGAGGAGGAGATCCGCCGCGGCGGCTTCCGCAGCGACCTGTACTACCGCCTGAACGTCATCACCCTGCACCTGCCGCCGCTGCGCGAGCGCCCCGACGACGTGCCGCTCCTGGCCGAGTACTTCCTCAAGCGCTTCTCCGAGGGGCGCGGCAGGGAGCTGCGCCTCGCCCCCGAGACGCTGCAGGAGCTGCAGGCGTACGACTGGCCGGGGAACGTGCGCGAGCTGGAGAACGCGCTGGAGCGCGCCGCGGTGATGACCCCCGACGGCGAGATCCTCCCCTCCGCGCTGCCGTCGCGCATCACCGAGCGCGCGCCGCAGCCGCTGGTGCAGGCGAGCCTGCCGCCCAACCCCACGCTGGAGATCATCGAGCGCGCCTACATCCACTGGGTGCTGCACGCCGAGGGCGGCAACAAGACCCGCGCCGCCGAGGTGCTCGGCATCGACCCGTCGACGCTCTACCGCAAGCTGCTGCGCTACGGGATGGAGACGGCGCAGTAAAACCGAAGTGCGTCAGTGCGTGAGTGCGTGAGTGCGAAAGCAATCGAACGGTGGTTGCTTTCGCACTTTCGCATGTCATCCCGGTTCCGGTGGATCAGTGTGCATTCCGCTCCACTGATGATGTCATTCCGAGGAGGAACGACGAGGAATCCAGCCGACCCCGGCAGAGGGCTGCCACCTCGCGCAGTCGGTTCCGGCGGAAAGCGGCTCGAGCCGAACAGCGGAGCTTCCAGCGGCGTCGGTTAGATTCCTCGGTCGCCTTTCCCTTTCGCCCGTGCGCAGGCGATGGAGCGCGGCTCCCTCGGAATGACATGCACAATGCTTTTTCGAGAGCTGGTATCGGTTCTGGATGCCCCCTTCCGCGGCACTCCGCCGGCTCCCGGGAGCGATCCCGCCTCGCCCACCCCGCCCGCGGCCATCGACGCCGCTTCGGCCGACGAAGGCTCCGTGCCGGGCGGCACTGGGCCATGGCTGTCCCTCGCCAGCTCCGGCTGGGGCGCGCGCGCCCCACGGCGGCGGACCGCCGGTCTGCGGTGGGAGATCGTGTAGCGCCGCTGCCGGAGCCGAGTTGGAGAGAATGCGCCAGACAGATGAAGCCGGGTGTGATTGTTGCCCCAACGCAGCGCTCGACTGGCCAATTTTATATGGATCACCCGGAAAATGAGGAGGCGGATCATGAACCCAGGCAAGCTCGCCGGTTTCGCCGCGGTCCTGCTCGCGTGTTCGGCGTGCTCGGGGCCTTCGCTGGCTCCGGCGGCCGTCGGCTTCCAGGATCCGGACCGTGACCAGGAGAACCTGAAGCACGAGATCCAGGCGGAGCCGATTCCCATCACGGGGCGGCTCCAGTTCGATCCTTCCCGCCTCCCCGACGGGGCGCGCGGCAAGTTCCCGTCGTTCGACGGCGACAACTTCATCGTGAACCTCCCGCCGCGCACCGCTCCCCCGCTCACGGCCCGGGAGGTGTTCGACCGCACCGTCGCGCCGCTCCTGCGGGCGATGGGGTACGGGGAGCGCATCCGCGAGATCGGGCTGCCGCTCGCGCGGCCGCAGGGCGAGACCCTTCCCACGCCGAACCTTTCCGGACTGGCCGGCGAGACCTGCAAGGAGGTGGAGGGAGACCGCTACCGGCGGTTCCACGCCGTCTGCCAGGCGATGATCGAGGGAAGGTCGAACCCCGTCGCCGAGCGCGTCTTCCAGCTCGCCTACGGGATGAGCTTCGCCCAGTTCAAGGCCGACATCGAACGCCCCCGGATCCAGTACGTCTTCACGCAGCGCGTCGACAGCATCCCCATCGAGCACGTCAGCGTCATCGCCGCGCGGTGGGAGGGGGAGACCGTCACGAGCGTCCACGGCGCCGTCCTGAACCGCTACCGGATCACCAACGCGGTCGAGCTGCCGCCCCGGGAGGCGGTCGAGCGGGGCCAGGCGCAGGTGCTCCGGCTCCGCGGGATCAGCCAGCGCCTCCCGGAGCTCCGGCGCTCGCCCGCCGTCCTGGTCCTCCTCCCCTACGGCGCGGCGCGGGCCGACGACGGGAGCCAGGTGATCGGCCTGCGCTACGCCTACCGCACGCTGCTCTTCGCGCTTCCCGCGGACGCACCGCAGCCGGGAAATCTGCTGAGCTGGATGGCGTGGATCGACGCGCGGGACGGCCGGCTGCTGGAGCTCGCTCCGCAGTTCGACAACGTCTCCGCGTCGGGCGCTTCGTGGCGGCGCGACCCGAACACGCCGACGCAGACGCGCTCCTTCCAGGTGGACGGGGCCAGCGGCGGCCAGTACGTCCTCAGCCGCAGCGGGGTGTTCAACCGCTTCGACCGGTTCGGCGACGGCGACTTCGACGACGGCGAGGTGAGCATCCCGGCCGGCAGCGCCACCTTCGCGAACTTCAACCAGAGCCCGCTGAACGACGCGGCGAACGCGCTCTGCTCCAACGGCGGCAACAACACCTTCCGGCAGGTCAACGCCTACGCCCACCTGCACAGCTACCGCGAGACGCTGATGAACGCGGGAACGTTCCCGACCTTCCCGGAGGCGGCGACCACCGTCTGGACGGACCACAGCGGGTCCAACTCCGCCCTTTACGACGCCTTCGGCGGCAGCGGGACCTCCAGGCTGAGGCTGGCCCTGGGGACCGGCTTCTCGGCGGCGTCCTGCCCGGACGTCCCGGGCGGCTTCCTCGGCCCGGTCCCGCCGGGGATGACCGACCCGGCGGTCCTGCCGGGCACGACCGATCCGACGAGCATGACCCACGAGTTCGCCCACATCAGCACTCCGCGCCTGCAGGAGCGCCGGCCGGACGACTGGTGCGGCGCGTCTCCCTGCCCGATGCCCACCCCCTCCGCCCACGACAGGTTCCACGACTTCGCCGACGCCTGGGCGCAGGCCTACGCGTCGACGCCCTGCCAGGCCGGGTGGTCGCGCAAGAACGGCGGCGGCGCCGACGCGGCGGAGAACTGCGCCACCCACGACGAAGACGGGTATCTTCCGCGCCTGTCGAGCATCGGCGAGCCGTTCTCCCCCGCGTCCGTGCAGGACCACTTCCCGGAGCGGCGGGCGACCCTCACCGGCGACTACGCGGACATGCAGATCGTCACCACGGCGATGTGGCTGACGCGCCAGGGAATGCGCAGCAAGTGCCTCCCCTCGGGGACGCCGCAGTACTGGGTGCGCATCAACCGCGCGCTCTACAACTACGGGTTCCTGAGCAACACGTGCGTCGGCACCTGCGACCGCGACATCTACCGCTACGCGCAGGACATGCTCCGGCAGATGGCCCAGCAGTGGGCCACCGCCGGGCAGCCGGGAGGGCCGCCGGGGTTCGCCCACAACGGCGCCCACACCACCAACAAGCTCCTCAGCGGCTGGGCGCGCGTCGGCGTCTTCCTGATCCCGCCCAGCTGCATCGACGGCGACGCCGCCACCGGCGATCCGACCTTCTGCCCCGCGGCCGGCGGCGGCGAGATGGGCGGCGACGCGATCGTCGACGTGTTCGACAACGACGCCGGCGACGACAACACGATCGACCAGATCGTCCACCCGGAGTTCGACTACGCGCAGCGGGGCGACGCTCCGCCGACGTTCCGCGTCTGGACGGGACCGCGCTACAGGTTCAACGCGTCGGGCGTGGCGAGCTCGTTTTCCCCGTCGGCCGCGACGCCTTCGCCCTGCCACACCCAGTACCAGGTGGAGCTCTCCGGCACGCCCGCGTTCGCGAGCGTCGTGGGCAGCGGGTGGCAGACGGTGTCGGCCACGGCGCAGCCGCAGTGCTACGGCACCTGGACCCCGAGCGCCGCCGACTGGACGGCCCTCGGCGGGGCGAGCGGCGACGTGAAGGTCTACTACCGGGTCCGCACCCGCGACGCCGGGGGAATGAACGAGAAGGTCTCCACGCAGCCGGGGAGCGGCTCGTACACCGTGCCGCCCGCGTACGTGGTGGTGAACAACGCGGGCCAGCCGTGAGGCTCCCCCGCGCGGACAGGCGGGCGCGCCCGATTCCCTTCGGCGGACCCGGGGGAGACTCGCCCGCCGGCCCGCCGTTCCGACCCTCTTCCACGCCGGCCCGCCGGGGCCCGGCGGGCCGGCGTGGAGGCTCCCCTGCACCGATCTTTTTCCCCCGCAACACCTTGCGCGCGAGGCTCCGGCGATGCCCGCGCACCGGTACGGAATCTGCCCATCCGCGTGACCAGCTCCAGCGCCGGTGTGCCGGCGGAAGGAGCGACGGGACCGCCGCTGGTTCCGCCCTGCAGGAAGGCTGCGTCCGGGTGCGGGAGGTGGCAGATGCGGATCCTGGTGGCCGACGACGAGCAGGCGAGCGCGCAGGCGCTCAAGGTGTTCCTGGAAGACCACGGGCACCAGGTGATCGGCCCCGCACCCGACGGCGCCGAGGCCGTGCGCCTGGCCTACCGCGAGCACCCCGACCTGGCGATCCTCGACATCGACATGCCGCGCATGACGGGGCTGGAGGCCATCGACCAGATCACCCGCACGCGCCCGATCCCCATCATCGTGCTGACGGCGCACACCGACCCCGAGTACCTGGACCGCGCCGCCGAGCTCCCGGTGTTCAACTACCTCACCAAGCCCGCGGGCCAGGCCGAGCTGGTCCCCGCCATCCGCCTGGCCAGCGCCCGCTTCGAGGAGTGGTCGCGCCTCAGCGGGCAGGTGAGCGAGCTGTCGCGCAAGATCGAGGAGCGCAAGACCATCGAGCGCGCCAAGGGGATCCTGATGGAGATCCGGGGGGTCGCCGAGGGCGAGGCGTACCGCCTGCTGCAGCGCGAGAGCCAGCAGCGCGGCAAGGCGATGATCGAGATCGCCCGGGCCGTGGTGGCCACGCAGGGCGTCTTCCGCCGCGCCGCGCGCCCGGCCGGCTCCGACACCGCCGCGGACGCCTGAGCGATCCGTGACGCCTCCCGTCCCGCGCCGCCGGCTGGAGCTGGTCCCGGTCGGCGGCGTTCCCACGTCCCTCGTCGAGCGGCTGCGCCCGGAGCTGGAGGCGCGGCTCGGCGTGGACCCGGTGGTCGCCGCCCCGCTCCCGGTCGCGGCGGAGTGGGTGGACGCGAAGGGCCGGGTGCGCTCGGACGCGGTGGTCGACGCGTTGCTGGCTCGGGCGGACGCGGAGGGGCGCGGGGGGCTCCGGCTGGCGCTGGCGGACGCGGAGCTCGTGGCGCCGGGGGAGGGGCGCGTCTTCGGCGAGGCGGCGGTGGGGGGCGGGTGCGCGGTGGTGGGGCTCGCGGCGCTGAAGCCCGCAAAGCCGGATGATTCCTCGCTTTACCTCGACCGCGCGGTCAAGGAGGCGGTGCACGAGCTGGCGCACGCGGCGGGGCTGGAGCACTGCGCGGACCCGTCGTGCGTCATGTACCCCTCGCGCGACATTGAGGACACGGACCGCAAAGGCCGCGACTTCTGCGCGGGGTGCCGCGAGCTCTTTTCGCACGCAACCCTTGATGCCGCGCGCACCTGACGTTACCTTGCGGCCATCCGCCGGCATGACCCCTCAATCACCCCAGCGCACTATTGCACCGGACCACGCGCGCGATCCGCATCGCGGAGGCACGTCCATGAGCGCACCGTCGCACCGCTCGCTCCGCCGCGCCTACCTGGACTGGGTGGAGGCGCAGGTGGAGGAGTACAAGGAATCCATACCGCGCTCGCACCTCCTCTCCATTGCGGACCAGGTGGTCAGTGAGCTGCGCGTGACCCGCGGCGGGCAGTACCAGCTCACCGAGATCCTGCTCTGCGCGGCGGTGGACCGCTACCTGGTGCGCATGCTCAAGCTCCCCGGCTACCGCGCCTGGGCCGCCCAGCGCCGCGCCGAGATGGAGGCGCGCTCGCCGCTGGTGATCCCCCTGCGCGAGCTCTCCCCGGCCCCGGCCGCCGTGCCCGCCGCGGGAGCCGTGGACGAGCCGGGGCGCGTCGCCTGTGTCGTTTGAACACGCCCGCGTGATCTCCTTTTGACACAGCCCCGGCGCGGCGCGCCCGCACCGCCCCTCCCAAAACACGATCCGGCAGCAGCTTACGGTTGTGGCCGTTCCGGTACGGGTCGTGCCTGCACCCGGGCGGGCGCCGTTCCGCGCGCCGGGGGCACCACGAGACACTGGGCGACGAACTGATGCGCGAATCCAACGACGCGGCCGGCGACCTGCCCGCCGAAGACGATGCGACGGCGGTGGGGATCGTGGTGCAGGACGGCGCGGCGCCGGCCGCGAACCCGCACCTGGCCTTCGTGTGGGGCCCGCCCGAGGTGAGCCCCGCGCCGTCGCTCCCGTTCGGGCGGTGGAAGACGGGGAAGGCGGCGTAACGGCGGTGCGAAGTGCGAAGTGCGAAGTGCGAAGTACGGAACCTCGAAGGGCGGCGGAGCGATCTGGCTCCGCCGCCCTTCTTTCGTCCGCTCGGCGGCGTCAGGGGATCGTCGGGGGCGAGATCCCGTAACTGCATGTCTCACACGGAGTCAACGGAGAACTGCGGGGTTCTCTGTTGACTCCGTTGACTCCGTGTGAGGCTTTTCGCAGATCGTTCTACCGGATCCGGCATCAGGGGCCGGCGGCCAGGTCCTGCATCGGCACGTACCCGACGGCGCGGGTGGCCCCGAGGCCGGGAGAAACGAGCGCCCACCACTGGCCCGGCGCCACTTCCACCTTCTCCACGACGGTTACCGGGACGCCGGGCGGGAACACGCCCGCCACCGGGGCCGAGAGGTCGGGCCGGGCGTACGCGAAGGTGGACCGCGGCCCCGTGGCGGCGGGCCGGCGGTAGTAGCTCTCGATCCCGGCCAGCCAGGTGAGCGGGCCCGCCTTCGCGGCCAGCACGCCGAAGTACGCGGTGTCGGTGGCCGTGAAGAGCGGGTCCAGGTGGCTGCGCCACGCGAGCACGGTGTCGGCGAACGCCCGCTGCAGCGCGCCCTGCACCGCGGCGAAGGCCGGGCGCGCCGGCGTGGCGGGGGGCGCCAGCGCCTTGGCGCGCCCCAGCAGCGTCCCCACCGTTTCCACCCCGCCGGGGTACAGCGGCTCCAGCACGTCGGCGTCGCCGTACATCGGGCGCCCTCCCACCAGCACGAGCTGCACGTTGCGCTCGGTGGCCTCGATCAGGTTGCGGTACGGGTCCATCCGGATGCGGTCGAGCACCACCAGGTCGGCGGCCTTCCCCGGCGTCACCGTTCCCGCCCAGGCCTGCCACTGCAGCGCCCGCGCCGGGTGCACCGTCACCATGGCCACCAGCAGCGAGTCGGAGAACGGGCGCCCGTGGGCCTGGTTCCACAGGTCCGCCGCCTTCAGCTCGCCCAGCAGGTTCTTGGAGCCCGACGGGCCCCAGTCGCTCCCGAGGGAGACGTTCACCCCCGCGCGCCACACGCTGTCGATGGGCGTGGTGGCGCCGTAGAGCAGCCCGTTGCTGATGGGCGACCAGGTGACGCTCACGCCGCTGTCGGCCCAGGCCCGCAGCTGCGCCACGGGCACCGCCGTGCCGTGGATCACCGTGAGCCGCGGGGAGAGCAGGCCCGACAGGGACAGGCTGTCGGCCTGGCGGACGGAGACCGAGTCGCCGGGCCGCCCCTCGGCCAGGTGCAGGAGCCACGGCGAGAGCGCGGCCAGGCTGTCGTGCTTCGGGCCCAGCACGGCCCCCTGCGGCAGGTCGATGGCCGTGCCCCCCGCGAACCGGTGCCCGTAGTTGGCCGCCTCCACGGCCCGGGCCAGGTCGCCGTCGACCAGCAGGGCGTCCCTGGGGCCCCACCCCTGCAGGGCTGTGGTCCCGCCCGCCAGCGCGCGCACCTCGGCCCACACCGCCATCTGCGTGGAGACGCGCACCGAGTCGCGCAGCCAGCCGTAGGGCCGGGTGATGTAGGTGGCGTAGGCGGGCTCGCCGCGGCGCCACTGGTAGCGGTTGTCGTACCTGCGGGGGGCGTTCCACAGGGGGAGGACGTTGTAGGTGGGGTGGTTGTGCGAGTCGAGCAGCCCCGGGTAGATCACGCCCGTGGTGCCCACCCGGACGGCGCCCGCGGCCTCGGCCGGGGGCGCCCCGGCGCCCACCAGGGCGATGGCGCTGTCGCGCACCAGCACGTAGCCTTCGAAGGGCGGCCGGTCCATGGAGACGACGGTGCCCTGGAGCAGGTATGCGCGCTGCGCGTGCAGGCCGGCCGCGGGCAGCAGCGCCGGGAGCAGCGCCAGGGCGAGGCGCACGAACGGACGGGCGGGGCGGGCGGGAGTCGGCATGGGCGGGCGGAGGACGGGGGGTGAGGCGGTGTCCGCCACCCGGGCGGGCGGCAGACGGAGGCGGATGTCAAGGTAATCTTCGCCATCCGATCGACAAGCATCGCCGTCGCCAAACCGAAGTACGAAGTGCGAGGTGCGAGGTGCGGACCGGGCTCCTGCGCCGGGAGCGAGCCACCGGGAACGCCGAGTAGATCCCTCGGGTCGCTACCGCGCCCCTCGGGATGACGGCGGCGAGGCGCGAGAAAAGGGGCACCCGGCCGGGAATCGGCCGGGTGCCCTCCGTACTTTCGTACTTTCGTACTTTCGTACCCCGTACTTCGTACCCCGTACCGCCGTTCAGACCGCGTCCGACAGCGAGGTGAAGGTGAAGTCGCGCGCCTTGATGGCGGGGACCAGCACGGCGCCGCTGTCGGCCTCGCCCGACTCGCTGGCGCTC
The DNA here is from genome assembly GCA_036389795.1 of Longimicrobium sp. Lineage (NCBI taxonomy): Bacteria > Pseudomonadati > Gemmatimonadota > Longimicrobiia > Longimicrobiales > Longimicrobiaceae > Longimicrobium > Longimicrobium sp. The sequence goes on along the minus strand of DASVWD010000242.1, from coordinate 48,786 downwards.
ACCCGCACCGGCGGGCTCATCGCCTCCACGTTGTTCAGCATGAACACCGGCGACTCGTTCCAGCGCAGGTTCTTCACCGCGGTGGTGATCTGCCCGTTCTCGATCAGGAAGGTGCCGTCGCGGGTGAGGCCGGTGAAGAGGATGGTGCGCGGGTCCACCCCGCGGATGTACCACATGCGCGTCACCAGCAGCCCCCGCTCGGTGGAGCGGATCATCTCCTCCACGCTGGAATTGCCGCCGCTCATCACGTAGCCGTCGGCGAAGCCGGTGGGCTCCTTCCCCTGCTTCTGCGCCCAGAAGCGCGAGTACTGCAGGTTGGCCACCGTGCCGTTCTCGATCCAGCGCATCGGCTTGTTCGGCAGCCCCTGCCCGTTGAACAGCGCCATCGGCGCCTGCGGGTTGGAGGGGTCGGAGACGATGGTCACCCGCGGGTCCATCACCTTCTCGCCGATCTTGTTGCCCCCGCCCTGCTTGGAGAAGAACGAGCGCCCCTCGTCGGCCTGGCGCGCGTCCATCGAGAACATCAGCAGGTTCACCAGGTTGGCGACCGCCGTGGGCTCCAGGATCACCGTCCACTCGCCGGGCTCCACCGCCCGCGGGTTGCGCGACAGCTGCGCCTTGCGGATGGCCCGGTCGCCCAGCTCGGCCGCGTTCAGCCGCGTCCAGTCGTTGGCCGCCGTCCCCGCCCACCCCGAGCCGGTGCCGTCGGGGGTGCGCACCGTGGTGGTCAGGTTCGCGATCGACGCCGTCTGGTAGGCGAAGAGGCCCCGCTTGGTGGCGACCGCCTGCGAGCCCACCAGGATGTCCAGGAACCCGGTGGAGACGAGCCCCGCGCGCTCGGCCGGCCCGGTGATGGCGGTGACCGCCGCCGCGCGCTGCTCGGGGGTGAGGTTGGCCGTGGTCTCGAAGAAGCCGGCCGAGGTCGGGTACTGCTGCGTCCCCAGCTCGCCCAGGTACTCGGGGTCTTCGGGGACCAGGCGCGCCAGCGACTCGCTGGTCTGCACCACCTGGCGCAGCGACGCGTCGTCGAAGCGGTTGGTGGTGGCCGCGGCCACCTTCTTCCCGAAGGCGCTGGTGACGGTCAGGGTGGCGTCGTAGGCGTCGCCCGCGGTGGAGACCTGGTTGCGGGCGAAGCGCGTGTTGCCGCGGGTACCGCTCTGGATGTTCACGCGCGCCTCGTCGGCGGTGGAGAAGCCGAGCACCCGGCGGGCGAGCGCCTCGGCCTCCTCGCGCGAGAAGTACTTGCTGGCCATTGGGTTTCAGCCCCTCCGTCCGGTGTTGATGACGTTGACCTTGCGGAAGCGCGCGGCCGGCGAGCCGTGCGACACGGCGTTGGACTGCGAGGGCTGCCCCTTGCCGTCGAAGAAGGAGCCCCCCACGAACCAGGTGCCCCGCCCGCCCAGGCCATCCATCGAGTTCCAGAACTCGGGGGTGCGCATCTGGTAGGCGACGTCCTTCAGCATCCCCGTGATCCGGCCGTTCTTGATCTCGCGGAACACCTGCCCGCCGAACTGCGCGTTGTAGCGCTGCTGGTCGATGGAGAAGCTCCCGTCGCCGTCGATCAGGATCCCGTCCTGGACGCCGGAGACCAGCTCCTCGACGCTCACGTCGCGCTGCGCGTTGGGCAGCAGGTTCACGTTGGGCATGCGCTGGAACTGCACCACCGACCAGTTCTCGGCGTAGCTGTTGCCGTGCGAGCGCACCGGCCGCCCGCTCTGCCGGTACCAGTCGGACAGCCACGGCGCCTGCTCGCGGGTGGTCTGCAGGTCGTTCAGCATCCCGTTCCTCACGATCAGGTACTCGTCGGGCTTGACCCCCTCGTCGTCGTAGCCCACCGAGGAGAGCCCGCCGGGCATGGAGCGCTCGCCCTGGATGTTCATGAAGTCGGGGCCGTAGCGGAACCTCCCCAGGTAGTCCTGGATCGGCGAGATGAAGCTGGTCCCCGCGTAGTTGCCCTCGAACCCCATGATGCGGTCGAGTTCGGTGGGGTGCGCGATCGACTCGTGGATGGTGAGCCACAGGTGCGTGGGCAGGAGCACCAGGTCGTAGCGCCCCGGCTGCACCGGCTTGGCCGAGAGCTTCTGCACCGCCTCCTCGGCCCAGCGCGGGGCCGTCTCCACCAGCCGGGCGCCCCGCACGTGCTCGTAGCCCAGCCCGCGCGGAGCCACGTCGGTGGACTGGCGCTGCTGGAAGTCGGAGAAGTCGGGCGCCACGGCCGTGATGTTCATCGTGGGCCACGAGCGGAAGAGGGTCTGCTCGATGTAGGACCCTTCCGTGCTGGCGAAGGTCTTCTCCTGCTTGAGGAAGAACATCAGCGAGTTGACGAAGCGCGCCCCCTGCACCTTGAGCGCCGCGTCGTTGGCGGCCAGGAGCAGCGCCACCTTCTCCTCGATCGGGACGGTGAAGGGGTCGACCTCCACCGGCGAGGTCCACTTCGCGTCGCGGTGCACCTCGGCGGGCGCCAGCTCCACCGGGCGCTGCATGGCGCGGGCGTTGGCGCGCGCCTGCTCCACCGCCTGGCGGGCCACGCGCGTCACCTCGTCGGGGGTGAGGTCGCGGCTGGCGGCGAAGCCCCAGGCCCCGCCGGCCAGGACGCGCACCCCGAAGCCGAAGGTGTCGGCGTCGTTGAAGAAGGTGATCTGGCGCTCGCGGGTGCCGAGCGCCTGGTTGCGCGCGCGGGAGATGCGCACGTCGGCGTAAGATGCGCCGGCGCTCCTGGCCGCGTCGAGGGCGCGCATGGCCAGCTCGCGCGTCTGCGGGTCCTGCAACCAGTCCTCGCGCGGCTCGCTCGCCCGGGCCAGCCGCGGCAGCAGGGCCGTGCCCGCCGCCAGCGCGCTGCCTTGCAGGAGGAACTCTCTGCGTTTCATGGGTGCTCCAGGTGGGGAGGTGACGGTGGTACGGCGCAAACTAGAGCGGACGTTCCGGGGCGGCAAGCGCCCGGCGGCGCGCGCGTTGCGTCCGCCGCCCCGCCATGAGCGCGGAGGCGATGCGGGTGGCGGTGGCCGGCGCCGGGCCGGCGGGGCTGGCGGCGGCCTTCCGGCTGGCGCGCGCGGGCGCGCGGGTCACGGTCTTCGAGTCGCGGGGCCGGGTCGGCGGCCGCACCTTCACCGACGAGGTGGGCGGCGTGCGGATCGACGCCGGCGTGCAGCTCTTCTCCTCGGCGTTCCGCTCCTTCCTGCGGCTCCTGCGCGAGGCCGGGGGCGACGGGCTGAGCGCCGAGGCGCCCGGGCGCGACGCGCTCTGGCGCGGGGGGAAGGCGCACGAGGTGGTCTACGGCTCGCCCACCAGCATGCTGGCCTCGGGGGCGCTCCCCTTCACGCTCAAGCTGAGGCTGGGCGCCCACTACCTCCCCTTCCTCTCGCGCCACGCCGAGAGCCTGCGGATGGACGCGCTGGAGCTCGCGGCAGGCGCGGGGCTCGACCGCGAGTCGATCGCCCGCTGGGGCGAGCGCGAGCTGGGGCGCGACTTCGTGGACCTCCTGGCCCACCCCCTCCTGGCCACCCTCTACGGGCTGGCGGCCGAGGAGGCGAGCGCGGGGTTCTACCACGCGCTGGCGCGGCAGGGCACCCACATGCAGGTGCTGGCGCTCCGGGGCGGCGCCGCCGCCTTCTGCGGCCTGCTGGCGCGCGCGGTGGGCCTCTCGGGCGGCGAGGTGCGCCTGGACGCGCCCGTGCGGGCCGTGCGCGCGGACGGGGCGGGGGTCGAGGTCGCGGGCGACGCCGGGTCGGAGCGCTTCGACGCCGCCGTGGTGGCGGTCCCCGCGCCCGCGGCCCGCGAGCTGGCGGGCGGTTGGATGCCGGCGCTGGCGGATTGGTTGGCGGGCGTGGCGGTGCGCCCCACGGCCACGCTGGGGCTGGTCACGGACCGGCCGCTGGGGGTGCGCTGGTTCGGACTCTCCTTCGCCCGCGGCGAGTCGCGCGCGGCGGCGGCCGTTTGCGCGCTGGAGGCCAAGCCGGCCGCCCTGGTGCCGCCGGGGCGGGGCGCACTGGTCGTCTTCCCCCTCCCCGACGCCGGCGCGCGCTGGCTCGGCCTGGCGCCGGAGGAGGCGCTCCGGGCGGCGCTGCCGGACCTGGCGAAGCCGTTCCCCCGCATCGAGTCGATGCTGCAGGCGGTGCGCCTCTACCCGTGGCCGCACGGGTGGACGCTCTTCCGGCCGGGCTCGCTGGAGCACCTGGCCCGCTTCCGCGCCGGGGGCCTGGAGACGGACCCGCGCGTGGCCTTCGCGGGCGACTACCTCTACGCCCCGACGGTGGAGGGCGCGGTGACGGCGGGGCTCCGGGCGGCGGAGCGGATCCTGTCCCGGGCGCAGGCGGCGGCCGGATGAGGATCACGCGGAGTCAGCGGAGAACACCGGCTCCCCCGTTAACTCCGTTGACTCCGTTCACTCCGTGTGAGGCTTTTCCATCTTAATCTCGCACGAATCCCCGGCCGCCAACCAAAGCGCGCGTCCCGGCATCGAATTCGCGGGCGTGGCAGAGCCGCGCCCCCTCGTTCGTTGCAGGGTGCTCGCCCTGAAGTCCCCCCCGCGCGGAGGCCTGCCGTGAGCCTGATCGATTGTCCCGAGTGCGGCCGCCAGATCAGCACCGCCGCCATCGCATGCCCCGGGTGCGGCTACCCGGCCGCCCAGGCGTTCGCGCCGCCGCCCCGCGCCCGCACGGGACCGACGCTCGCGGCCGTGGCGGCGCTCGCGCTCCTCGGAATCGGCGGGGCGACGTGGATGGGCGTGGGCCCCTTCCACGCGCTGCGCCACCACCACTTCCACGGCCGCCACCACGAGCGCACCGTGGAGGTCATCCGCGTCGAGGCCCCGGCGATGCACGTCCCGCCGCCGCCCGAGGTGGTGGTGGCCCCGCCCCTGGTGCGCACGCTGGAGCTCTCCGACGTGGACCTGCCGCCGGAGCTGATGAACCAGGCGGAGGTCATGCGGACGATGCAGCGCGCCTACCCGCCGCTGCTGCGCGACGCGGGCGTGGAGGGCCAGGCGGTGGTGCGCTTCCGCGTGCTGCCGGACGGCCGCGTCGACGCCGGGAGCGTCTCCATCGAGCACGCCACCCACGACGCGTTCGGCCTGGCCGCCCTGCGGGTGGCGCACCGGATGCGCTTCCGCCCCGCGGAGCTCGACGGCGCCGCGGTGAGCGCCTGGGTGGCGCTGCCCCTCTCCTTCCAGCCGATGGGCGACAACGCCGTGGAAGTGTTCTGACCCGACCGGCCCCAACCGTTCGGCGCTCCACCGACGCGGCCCCGGCGCTCCCCGCCGGGGCCGCGTCGCGTTCGGGCGGCAGAGTCGGCATACCGGATCCCACGATCGATCGTGCAACGGGGTGTCATCCTGAGGGAGCCGCTGCGCCGAGCCTGCCCCGGCACCAATGGCTGGGTCAACCATTTACTCGGGAGCGAGTTATGCGCGGACGCTCCCTCAGGATGACCTGCTTCGTATCGCGTGGAATGCACGTCGGTTTCGCCAGGTGGTAGCAGAGAACGACGTGGCATTCTCTGCTGACTCTGCTGCTCTGCGTGAGACATTTCACGTCCCGCTGCCGGGATGTGGCTCGCCGAACGGGCGTCGCATGGCAGGCCGGGCGCGCGGGGGGTAGATTGGCGCGCTCACGACCGACGCCCGCGCGACGACCGAAGGACGATGGACTTCCCCGAGCTGCTGCAGCCCGACCTGTGGTGCCCGCTGGCCGACCGCGAGCGGCGGGAGCTGCTCGCCCGCGCGTTGCTGGCGGAGCTGGAGGGCGCGCCGGGGGTGCGGGGGACGCGCATCGAGGTGGGCCCCGTGGAGCGGCCGTACGACTACACGGCGGTGGCGGAGACCGACGTGGGCGACCTGAAGACCCCGCTCTGGTCGCACGCGCGCGCCACGATCTTCTGCGACCCGTCGATCCACCCGGCCAACCGCGGGCAACTGGCGCCGGGCCCCGAGGTGCGGCGTGCGGCGGAGCGGCTCAGGCGCAGGCTGGCGGTGCCGTTCGCGCTGGAGGCGCGGGGGCTCACGCTGACGCTCGAGCCCGAGCCGGGGGTGGAGCGCACCTGGACGGCCGAGCGCAGCCGCTTCCGCAACCGCACCGCCGTCACGCGCGAGGACGTGGTGACCGCGAAGGCCGCCGACGGCGACGTGCGCGACCTGCTGGCGCACTTCTACACGGGCCCCGCCTTACGCGTGGTGGGCGCGGACGGCGCCGCGTTCCTCCTCCCCGCCGCCAGCGAGGAGGAGGGCCGCCTGGTCACCCTCTGCCTGGCCTGCCATCGTTGGGAGGAGGGCCCGCGCGAGGCCTGCGGCACGTGCGGCGGGCCGGTGGAGACGGTGCTGGCCGCGCGGCCGGCCCGGCGGTGAGGAAAGACTCGACCCCGACGATCGGTTTCGACATGACGGACGTGATCCCCCCCGGCGGCGCCTCGCACCTGGAGTGCACGCGCTGCGGCGCGCGCCACGAGAGCGAGGTGCCGCACCGGCTCTCGCCCTGCTGCGAGAAGCCGCTGTACCCGCGCTACGACCTGGAGGCGGTGGGGCGGCGGCTCCGGCGCGAAGACCTGGCCGGGCGCTCCGCCGACCTCTGGCGCTACGCCGAGCTCCTCCCCGTGCGCGACCCCGCCCACGCCATCCGCCTGGGCGAGGGATGGACGCCGCTGGTCGAGGCGCCCCGGCTGGCGGCGCGGCTCGGCGTCGCCCGGCTCTGGGTCAAGGACGAGGGGCAGAACCCCACCGCCTCGTTCAAGGCGCGCGGGCTCTGCCTGGCCGTCTCGCGCGCGAAGGAGCTGGGGATCACCGAGGTGGCGCTGCCGTCGGCCGGGAACGCGGGGAGCGCCACCGCGGCGTACGCCGCCGCCGCGGGGATGCGCGCCCACGTGGTGGTCCCCCGCGACACTCCCGGGCCGATCCTGGAGGAGATGCGCGCGCTCGGCGCCGATCTGGAGCTGCTGGACGGGCTCATCACCGACTGCGCGGTGCGCGTGGCCGAGGGCGCGCGCGAGCACGGCTGGTTCGACCTCTCCACGCTCAAGGAGCCGTACCGCGTCGAGGGGAAGAAGACGATGGGGTACGAGCTGGCCGAGCAGCTCGGCTGGACGCTCCCCGACGTGATCGTCTACCCCACCGGCGGGGGCACCGGGCTGGTGGGGATGTGGAAGGCGTTCGACGAGATGGAGCGCCTGGGGTGGATCGGGCCCGAGCGCCCGCGGATGGTGTCGGTGCAGGCCGCCGGGTGCGCGCCGATCGTGCGCGCCTGGGAAGAGGGGACGGAGGACGCCGCGCCGTGGGCGGACGCGCACACCTACGCGTCGGGGCTCAGGGTGCCGCGCGCCGTGGGCGACTTCCTGATCCTGGAGGCGGTCCGCGCCTCCGGCGGCGCGGCCGTGGCCGTCGCCGACGAGGAGATGCGCCGCTGGACCCCCGTCGTCGGCGGCGACACCGGGATCTTCTGCGCCCCCGAGGGCGCCGCCACCGCCGCCGCCGTCGCCCGCCTGCGCGAGGCCGGCGCGGTCCGCCCCGAAGACTCCGTCGTCCTCTTCAACACCGGCAGCGGCCTCAAGTACGTCGGGATGTAGGTCGGGACCACGCGGCGTCGGTTAGGGCTGCGGTTCGTGCTCTGCTGACTCTGCTGCTCTGCGCGATACCAGATTCCGCAACCGATTGTGCAAAAGGATGTCATCCTGAAGGAGCCGCTGCGCCGAACCTGCCCCGGAACCGATGTCTGGCGGCGACTGAAGGATCTACTCACCCCGGAGCGAGGCTGGCTTTTGCGCACTGCATCTGGCCACCAGACACGCGGAGTAGATCCTTCGGTCGCGTCCAACCATTTGCGCGGGCGCGGGTTATGTGCAGACGCTCCCTCAGGATGACTTTCGTGTTGTATGGAATGCGCAGTCGATTTCGGAAGGTATGTGATATTCGGATCCCGATCCCACGAAAAAGACCGGCCCCGGCACCGCGAACGGCGCCGGGGCTGTGTCGTCTTCCGGGGCTCGCCTGGAGCTACTTCGTCCGGATCACCGTCACGAAGGCCTGCGAGGGCGGGGCGGCGGCGCCGGAGCCGACGCGCAGGGTCCCCACGCCCGCCGCGGCGACGGCGAAGCGCACGAACGCGCCCGAGCCGCCCGACAGGGTGAAGCCCGTGGCGCCGTTCACGTCCAGCGGCCGGGTCCACAGCGGCAGCGGCGCCAGCACCGAGCGGAAGTCCCAGCTCGGCATGGTGTAGCGCGCGTCGAGGCCGGGCACGACGCCGTCGGCGAACACCGAGGCCATCCAGTCGCGCATCCACAGCCGCGGATCGGCGCCCAGCGCGGCGTGCAGGTTGGCCAGCCCCACCGAGCTCGACTCCACCAGGCTCTTCCAGAACGCCGTCTCGTCGCCGCCGCGGCGGTCGGCCGCGTAGCGCAGGAACGCCCAGGCGGCGCCGCGCGTCTCCAGGGCGTCGTCGTTCGCGAACTTCCCCAGCGGCGTCTCGGTCTCGGGGTCGGCCAGGAAGCGGGCGTAGCGCTGCAGGTTCGCCGACTGGTACGACAGCAGCGCGGCGCGCGTGCGGGGGGCGGCCAGCGCGGCCGAGGTCAGGCGCTGCCGCGGGCCGAGCCCCGCGGCGCGGTAGAAGGCCAGCTCCTCGGCCACGTGGCTGAGCCCCTCGTTCAGCCACGCCACCTCGTTCCAGAACGGCGTCTCGAGCTCGTACAGGCGCCGCGACGCGCTGATCAGGTGCTGGAGCTCGTGCGCCAGGGTCCCCGGCGAGGTGCGCAGCACGAAGTCGCGCGCGCGCACGTTGCCGTTCACCTGCCCCGCCGGGTCGGTCGCCATCATGTACAGGATCTCGGCGTAGTTGCTGGACCGGCACGCGTCCAGCCCTTCGCGGTCGCGCGTGGGGAAGAGGTCGCGCGGGTGGAAGAAGCCCGCCACGAAGCCGCCCGCGCCCCGCTCCGTGAGCTCGTTGACCGCGCGGGTGAAGAACACCACCACCCGCCCGTTGCCGTCCACGTCGCCCGGCGCGCCGAAGGCGGCCACGTCCACCGGCCAAGCGAGCGTGTCGAACGCCGCGCCCAGCGCCTGGTAGTCGGCGTCGCTCAGGCCCCCCGCCGGGTTGGCCGCGTCGGCCACCAGCACCGCGCGCTCGGTGACGGCCACCACGCGCCCCGTGCGCACGCTGGGGGTGTCGCACGAGGCCACGCTGGCGTTGATGCGCAGCTGGTCGCCCGGCTGCACGTTGCGCGTGGCCAGGTCCAGCCGCGGGGCGAGCGCCGTGCCGCCCCCCTCGCGCGCGGCGGCCAGGGCGCGCGCCGCGCCCACGAAGCGCTCCAGCTCCCGCTCCGCGCGCCCGCGCAGCCGCGCCTCCCACCCGCCGTCCGGCACCGGCTCGCCCTCCCCGCCCAGGTCGAAAGCCGGGACGCGCGAGGGGCTCACGGGCGAGACGGGCACCGTCCCCGCCGTGCTCACCGCGAGCGGCAGGCGGCCGAAGTCGTCGGCCGAGTTGAAGGGGACGGCCACGTACTCCTTCCCCCCGGCGCCCCCGTCCAGGCACAGCACCGAGGCGCCGACGCCGCCCGCCACCACCGCCTCGCCCACCGCCAGGGCGCGCACCGCCCCCGGCTGGTCGCAGCCGGGCGGCGCGGCGGCCACGAACACGCGCACGGCGGCCGACCTGTCGCCCACCGCGGCGCGCAGGGTGGCCGTCCCCGGCGCAAGCCCCCGCACCACGCCGCCTCCGTCGACCGCGGCCACGCCGGGCGCGTCGCTGCTCCAGCGCAGGTCGGGCTCGGCGGGCTCGCCGCCGCGCGTGTCGCGCACGGTGGCCACCAGCTGCATCGTCTCGCCCACGGCCAGGGTGCGCTCGTCGGGGGCCAGCGCCACGCTGGCGATCGGGGCCGGGGGCTCGGTGGGGTCGCGGTCGCAGGCGGCGGCCAGCAGCAGGGCCGCCGGGGCGGCGAGGGCGAGGAGGCGCTTCATGAGGACCGGAATGCGGAAGTTGGCGGATGGGAGGCTGGAGGCGATCCCTTGGGAACGTCCGGCCGGCCCTCTTCGTGACGTGGAGCGGAGCGTCCCACCAATGTAACCAGACACCCGCTCCCCTGCGCTACCCTGAGCTGGGGAACGACAAAATGCGCAGGGCGATGGCGGGGCGGGCGCGAGGCCGGGGCGCGAGCAGCGGGCGCGAGGTGCCGAAGCGCGAGCGCCGGGGTCGCAAGCGCCTGAAGACGCTCGCTGGAACCACGGAAAGCCTCGCAAACCCCGCGAGGCTTCAACCGCACCTCCAGGTGGTTTCGTCGCGCGCAGCGCCGGGGGTTTCCCCTCTCCCGCAGTCTGCGAGAGGGGAGCGCAGCCCCTGGTCGCGGGGAACGAGCGACCGGGGCCGCGCGGGGGAGAGGGTCCCCGCGGTCCGCAAAACGACGGCACCCTTCGCGCGCGAGGGGTGCCGTCTCTTTCAGGCGTCCGGCCGGCGGCCTACTTGGTCCGCAGCACCTGGATGCGGATGTCCGCCGGGGCCGGGGCGGCCGCCACCTGGCTCATCGGGCGCAGCCGGGTGCCCCCGCCGCCGCCCAGCAGCTCCTCGGCCAGCTCGCGCTCGCGGTAGCGCAGGCGCATGTGGAAGCCGCCGTCGTTGAAGAGCGACGCGTCGGCCCGCTCCAGCCCCGCCACCAGCGACGAGGGGGCCAGGGACGGGCTCGGCGGGCCCACCACCGGCACGATCCCCGTGGCCACGATCGAGATCCCCAGGTTGGAGCCCGTGGTCTGCGAGGCGTTGAACGGGACCAGCACGAACTCCGCCCCCGCGGCGCCGCCGGAGAAGCAGAGCGCCGGCACTTCGGGGCCGCCCTGGTACACCTGCCCCACCGCCAGCGCCACGTTGGCGCACGCGCTGGCGTCGCCGGTCCCCGACGCGGTCACGCGCAGGGTGGCCGTGCCGCCGGCCGCCACGCCGAAGCGGTAGTACCCCGCACTGAGCGCCTGGATGGAGGTGGTGACCGTCTGCCCGTCGACCAGGTTTTTCACCAGCAGCGGGTAGGCGCCCGCCACCTGCGGGTGCGCGTACAGGTTGCGGAAGTTGTAGCTCGGGTGGGTGAAGCGCGCCTCCACCCCCGCCACCCCGTCGTCGGCGTAGTTGGCCACCGTCCAGTCGCGGAACCAGGGCGAGGGGTCGGTCCCCAGCACGCTGCGCAGGTTGATCACCCCGCTGTCGGGGTTGTTCACCAGCGCGAACCAGTACTGCGCGTCGTTGCCGGCCCGCCGGTCCGCCGAGTAGCGCAGGAAGCTCCAGGCGGCGCCGCGCGTCTCCAGGTCGTCGTCGCGCAGCGTCTCGCCCAGCGGCGACTGGTTCTCGGTGCTCTGCAGGTAGGTGCGCAGGCGGCCGAAGTTGGCGCGCGCGTACTCGTTGTAGGCGTCCACGTGCGGCTGGGTGTCGAACAGCGTGGACTGCTGCAGGTTCTGCCGCGGCGCCAGCCCGCCGAACGCGTAGAACGCCAGCTCCTCGGCGATGTGCGCCAGCCCCTCGTCCAGCCAGACGCCCTCGAACACGCGCGTGTTGGTGTTCACGTACAGGCGCCGCGAGGCGTTGATCAGGTGCTCGAACTCGTGCGAGAGCGTGGACATGGTCTGCTCGCGCACGAACGCCGTCGTGCGGCGGTTGCCGTTGACCTCGCCGTTGGGGTCCGGCGCCAGCACGTAGAAGATCTCGGCCACGTTGCTGGCGGGGCACGCCCCCGCGCGCGGGGTCTCCGTCTTCGGGAAGAGGTCGCGGCCGAAGAAGAAGCCGCCGACGAAGAAGCCGGCGCCCCGCGGGGTCATCTCGTTCACCGCGCGGGTGTAGAAGACGATGATCCTGCCGTTGTTGTCGATGTCGGTGGGCGCCCCGAAGTTGGCCACGTTGACGGGGTAGTTCAGGTTGTCGAAGCGCGCGCCGATCGCCTGGTACTCGGCCTGGGTGAAGCCGCCCGCCGGGTTCTGCACGTCCTCCACGATCTGCAGGAACTGCGAGTTGGCCACCACCCGCCCCTTGCGGATGTCGGGGGCGGTGCAGTCGACGTCGGCGTTGGTGTTCAGCCGGAGCAGCGTGCCCTGCGCGAACACCGTCACGTCGACGGTGTCGGCCGCGCCGCCGCCCTCGCCGATCACCTGCGTGCTGCCGACCGCCACGCCGGTGATCACGCCCTCGCCGTCCACCCGCGCCACCGCGGGGTTCAGGCTGCGGAAGTCGACGTCGGGGTTCACCGCGCCGCCGCTCTCGCCCGTGGCGGTGACGGTGAGCACGGCGGTGTCGCCCACCGAGGTGAAGGCGTCTTCCGGCGACAGGGTGAGCGAGCGGAGCCGGGGGCCGGAGCCGGAGCCGTCTTTGCACGCGGCGAAGGCCACCGCGAGCAGGAAGACCGGGAGGATGCGCTTCATCGGGACTCGGAGGATGAGGGACCGGGCGGCTCGGCCGGACGCGGCGCGGGCATCCCATGGGAACGCGCGGGGGCGCCGGAACCGGACGTCCTCGCGCGCGATCGCCGTCGCGGAGCAGAAATAGTATGAACGCTCGTCCGAAAAAGGAAGGGCGCCCCGCGTCCCCCGCCGGGGGTCCGCGCCGCGCGCTCCGGGGTGCGTATCCCGTTGCGGCGGAAGGGCTTGTACGCTGCTGGCGCGGCGAGGTTCCCCGCGCCGGGGCGGCGTGCTATCTTGCCGCGCCCCCGCCGGGGCCTCCGCGAGGCCGCACCCCGCACCCGTCCACGCCATGCCGAACGCCTCCGTGCGCCACTTCACCGCCATCCCGGACTTCAGCCGGGAGGAGCTGCTCGCCACGCTGGAGCTGGCCGCGCGGATGAAGCGCGGCGAGTACCGCGAGCAGCCGCTGGCCGGCAAGACGCTGGCCATGATCTTCACCAAGAGATCCACCCGCACGCGCGTCTCCTTCGAGGTGGGCGCCTACCAGCTGGGCGGCCACGCGCTCTTCCTGTCGTCGCGCGACATCCAGCTGGGCCGCGGCGAGCCGATCCGGGACACCGCCCGCGTGCTCTCGCGCTACGTGGACGGCGTGATGATCCGCACCTTCGCCCAGGCCGACGTGGACGAGCTGGCGCGCTGGGGCTCGGTCCCCGTGATCAACGGCCTCACCGACCTGCTGCATCCGTGCCAGATCATGGCCGACCTGCAGACGGTCCGGGAGAGCCTGGGCCCCGACCTGGAGCGCGTGAAGGTGGCCTGGGTGGGCGACGGCAACAACATGGCCAACTCGTGGCTGAACGCGGCGTACCGGCTGGGCTTCGAGCTGCGCCTGGCGGTCCCGCCGGGGTACGAGCCGGACACGGAGATCCTGGAGCGGGCGCGCTCGGCCGCCCGCGTCGTCCTGACCCACGACCCGCGCGAGGCGGTGGAGGGCGCCGACGTGGTGAACACCGACGTGTGGGCGTCGATGGGCCAGGAGGAGGAGCAGGCCAAGCGCGAGCGCGACTTCCAGGGCTTCCGCGTCGACGAGGCGCTGATGGGCCGCGCCTCGGAGCGCGCCATCTTCCTGCACTGCCTCCCCGCGCACCGCGGCGAGGAGGTGGCCGACGAGGTGATCGAGGGCCCCCGCTCGCGCGTCTTCGACGAGGCCGAGAACCGCCTGCACGCGCAGAAGGCGATCATGGCGAAGCTGATGCACGAGTGGCGGTGACGGCGGGGTACAGGGAACAGGGGACAGCCTGCGACGGCATTCCGAACCGTTCCGCAGGGTCGCGGCATGCCTCGACCGCCGGCGGCGCGGCCGCCGGGGGCCCTCTCCCCCGCGCGGCTCCGGTCGTTCGTTCCTCACGACCAGGGGCCGCGCTCCCCTCTCCCAGACTGCGGGAGAGGGGAAACACCTCGGCGCTCCGCGCGACGAAATCGATCGCGGAGGAGAAGCGGGTTGCAGTTGAAGCCTCGCGGGGTTTGCGAGGCTTTCCGTGGTTCCAGCGAGTGTCTTCAGGCACTCGCGGCGCCAGCGGCTCGAGCGATGCCCCGCGTGAGGGATGCGCGCCCGGAGGGCCGGGACGCCGCCGCGACACGGGGTATCGTCGCGGCGGTGGCCCGGCGCCGTTGGGCACAGTCGTATCGTGCCCTACGGCGCGCGCAGCCCGGCCCGGAGCGCAGCGGAGGGACACGCCCAAACCAACAGCTCAACTGATCTGCGGTCCCGGCGCGGTGTGTGCGGTAGGCGGCGCCGGCATGCGGGCCAGGGATCGACCATCGAGAGACGAAAGAGGACGGGGGACGATGCGGAAGCTGCGGACGATCCCGGCGCTGGCGCTGGTGGCGGCGCTGGCGGCGGCGTGCGAGGCGGGCAGCCGGCACCAGGGCGGCAACCCCGACGAGCAGCGCGCGGGCGGGAGCCCGGAGCGCGGCCAGGGCACCATCGCCAACGACACCGCGCCCGCGCGCCCGGGGCTGCCGCCGCCGAACACGGTGAGCGATTCGGCCCAGCCGTGAGCCCAATGCGGCCTCCGCAACAAGCATTGTGAAGCGGAGGTGATGCTTTACTTATTGTTTCCGGGGTTCTTGGGGAACGCCTTCCAAGGGCTGCCGATTTTGAGTCGCCGTCGAGGCGTTCTCTGTATTCCCTTGGTTTCCCGGCGGTGGGGAAGGTGCTGCTGGGGGCACTGATTCCTGCTGTGGAAGCCAATCTGCCCGAATGCAGTAAACGTCCTTCTCATAAACTTCCCCGGAACGGCTTTCGAATCGGATTCGCATGTCAAGCATTGTTAGAAGCCTCGCCTTTTCTAGCGGTGCTTCGAACACCATAATTGACTCATTCGGGCCAATGATTGCCCCATGCGAGAAACGCAACAAGCTATAGTCCTTGCCCTCCTCCAAGCCTTTATTCTTTATTTTCTCAACAACTTGGGCGTGTAAATTCATAGGTGGAGTACTAAAGTTTACTGTGTCGCTGGAAACCGCAACGTGGTAGAGCACAGACTGAATACTTGCAATTCCTGACCCTACATTGCGCACGTGAACCTGCCACCACGTCTCAGATTTACCGTCTACCTGTTTGATCGCCTCTTCCGATGAATATGTCAGGTAGGGTGTTAGAGTCGCGATGAACTGTTGCCGCACAGCAATAAGGCTTAAAAGTGCCACAAGGAGGGTTAATGAATTGTTTGTGTCGAGAATCTTCACACCGCGTAGTCTGTCCGGGTACCAAGAAGGTGCAACGAAGTTCTCCTGAAGGAATGCATAAACAAAGCACAAAGTCATAGTGCCAATCAACGTATACAACAGAAGCGTGCCGAGCGGGCTACCTTGGACGAGTCGCTGTGGACCAGAGGAACGTGTTCCAGGCACCTCTGCGGCTCGCTGCTTCTTTCTAAAGAGAGGCATTGTGCTAGAAAGGCTTAGGCGATGGCGGCGGCGGCGGTCGCTTCGGTGGCGAATCATCAACATCCACATCTATATGCCGGCACCCAACGTGTGCAGGCACTTCGCCGATATTTTCCAGAACGTGCGGTACGCCAGCAGGGATCAGCACGGTGTTTCCGGGGCGAAGTTCAATTGAAACATCATCGTAGGAGCATCGAACGAGGCCTGCTTGCAGATCAGTCGTGCTGTTCTGGGAATGAGTGTGTTCGAAAATCTCGCCAGGTTCTAGGATGATTACGGCCATTGTTAATCTCCTTATTGTCGTGTCCAAGTCGCTCTTCCTGGCGTATTCGTAGCATCGTCCATTGGGAGAGTCAAGGAAATTTTCGTTTCGTGAGATGATCGCTCATCCTTCACTCCGGGCTTTACGCATTAGTTTGCGGTGTCCACGCGCCCCCTGTATCTTGCCGCGCGCTCCACTCGGCTGCGTTTCGGACATCCTTTATCCGCTTCCGGCGCGTCCGTGCAGGAGCGGGGACAACCGACTTCCTACACATGGCTGACAACGCACGCCTGCTCCCGATCGCCCACCAGCCCGAGCTGCCGCAGGAGCGGCTGATCCTGGCCGAGGCGCCCGACGCCGAGGCGCTGGAGATGGACGTGGTGATCGTCGGCGCGGGGCCGGCGGGGCTCGCCTGCGCCATCGAGCTGGCGCGCCTGGCCCGCAAGGACGGCGAGGCCGGCGGCGCGCTGGGCGGGCTGCAGGTCGCCGTGCTGGAGAAGGCCGCGGCGCTCGGCGAGCACCAGCTCTCGGGCGCGGTGGTGAACCCGCGCCCCTTCCGCGAGCTCTTCCCCGAGCTCACCGACGCCGACTTCCCCTTCCGCGGCCCGGTCACGAAGGAGGCCGTCTACCTGCTCACCGCCGGCGGGCATTTCCGCATCCCCACGCCGCCGCCGATGCGGAACCACGGCAACCACGTCGCCTCGCTCTGCGAGATCGTGCGGTGGCTGGGCGGCAAGGCCGAGGAGCTGGAGGTCAACGTCCTCCCCGGCTTCCCCGTCGACTCGCTGCTGGTGGACGGGGAGAAGGTGGTCGGCGCGCGGACGACGCCCTCGGGGCTCAAGCGCGACGGGACGCCGGGCCCGGGCGCGGAGCCGCCGACGGACCTCACCGCGAAGGTGGTGGTGCTGGCCGAGGGGACGCGCGGGGCGCTGGGGCAGGCGTACCGGAAGTGGCGGGGCATCGGCTCCGAGAACCCGCAGATCTTCGCGCTGGGGGTGAAGGAGCTGTGGGAGACGAAGGTGCCGTTCGAGGGGATCGTGCACACGCTGGGGTGGCCCCTGCCGCGCGACGCCTTCGGCGGGAGCTTCATGTACGCGCTGGAGCCGAACCTGGTCGCCCTGGGCCTCGTCGTGGGCCTCGACTACCGGCGCAGCACGCTGGACACGCACGTGCTCCTGCAGCGGATGAAGACGCACCCGTTCTTCCGGAAGTACCTGGACGGCGGCGAGATGGTGGAGTGGGGGGCCAAGACGATCCCCGAGGGCGGCTTCTACGCGCTGCCCGAGCGGAAGACGGGCGACGGGCTGGTGATGGTGGGCGACACGGTGGGCTTCGTGGACGTGCCCTCGCTCAAGGGCGTCCACTACGCCGTGCAGTCGGGGATCTTCGCCGCGCGGGCCGTCTTCGACGCGCTGAAGGCGGGCGACACGTCGGCCGCGGCGCTGGCGGCGTACGACCGGGCCGTGGACGGCAGCTACATCCGCGAGGACCTGCACCGCACGCGCAACATGCGGCTGGCGTTCAAGAGCGGCTTCTACGCGGGCGGCTTCAAGGCGGGGCTGATGACGCTCACCCGCGGCCGGTTCCCCGGGGGGAAGATCGACATGCACGCCGACGCCCAGGCGGAGCGGGTGGTGGCGCCCGAGGAGCCGTTCACGCCCGACGGCAAGCTCACCTTCAGCAAGGTGGACGCGGTGTTCAAGTCGGGGAACCAGACGCGCGACGACATCCCCAGCCACCTGGTCGTGGGGGAGGACGTCACGGGCGAGCTGGCCGACTTCTACGCGCACGTCTGCCCGGCGGGCGTCTACGAGCGCCAGGGAGAGCGGCTGGTGGTGAACCCGCCCAACTGCATCGACTGCAAGGCCACCGACGTGGTGGGCCCCCGCTGGACCCCGCGCGAGGGCGGCAGCGGCCCCGCGTACAAGCGGATGTAGCCGCAAACCGCGACTGCTTTTGATCGCGCAGAGTCAGCAGAGGAAAGGTGTTCTCTGCATTACTCTGCTGACTCTGCGTGAGATATTTTCGATGTCCCTTACCAGATTCTGCGATCGACTGTGCAAAGAAGATGTCATCCTGAGGGAGCCGCTGCGCCGAACCTGCCTCGGCAACGATGCTTGGCGGCGACCGAAGGATCTACTCACCCCCGGAGCGAGGCCGGCTTCTGCGCACCGCATCTGGCCGCCAGACACGCGGAGTAGATCCTTCGGTCGCGTCCAACCATTGGCGCGGGAGCGAATTACGCGCGGACGCTCCCTCAGGATGACTTCGTGTGGGGCATGGATGCACGGTCGGTTTCGGAAGGTGGTATCACACGGAGTCCGCGATCAGATTCGTGCGAGTGCGGTAAATTGTTGTGAATCTTGGGTGTTCCGGAAGAGCCTACCGGACTCCACGGGCGAAAATGCCCGGCTCTGCCGCCCAGCCTGTCCCAAATCCTATCCCACCCTGGCAACGCCGCCGGAGCGTGATGTCCACACGCCGGCGGCGTTCTACGACCTTCCTATCATGCCCATTATGCCAGATTTTCACAGCGATCACGAAGACGGCACACGCAATGGGACGTTCTGAGAGCCGGTTTCATGCGCGGTTCAGCTCATGCGAAAGCCCAGCCCGACCGAGACGAGACCATCAGGGATCGCTGTTCCCCCTCGCGCAGGCCCACCTCCATGTCCCTCCGGTCGAGCGCCTGATCGGGCGGGTCATGGCCGAAACCTGCTCTCCGGGATCGATTGTCCGAACCTGCGACCGTCCCGCTCGACGATACCGCCGCGGCTACGCCTCCCGGACCGGCCCGCCGGGCGCGACGGCGGCCGCCACGGGATCGTCGGCGGCGGGCCCGATCAGGTGCTCGAAGAAGCGGTGGCCGCCAGGCCCGGAGCCTGCCGCGTCGGTGCGTCGGGCGTAGGTGTTGTGCGCGAACGCGGCCCGCCACCAGCGGGACATCGCCGCCGGCCAGCGCGGGCGGGAGTAGGCGGGCACCGAATGCGGAGCGGCGGGGGGAAAGGCGTCGGTGCCGGGCGGCGGGAGCATGCCGGCGGGAGCGTCGGAAGGTGTCAAGGGAGCCTCGCTTGCCGTGAGGTCCTGCGCGGCCGCGAAAGCGGCCTGCGTCCCATACACCGGGATCCGGAAAGGGTCCGTGGGCGTGGCGGCCGGCGGGTGCTCCCCGGCCGACGCCGCGCTCGTGGGGAGGGCCACGGCTCCGCCGCTCGAGCCCGCGCGGAGGGGAGAACGAGGGTGCAGGTGCGGCCCTTCCCCGCCGCGGCCTCCGCGATCAGGTCTGCCGCGTCTATCCGCGGCGCGGCAGGTGAACCGTGAAGGTGGTGCCGCGCTCTCCCGACGACTCCACCCCGATCCGCCCGTTGTGCGCGGTCACGATCCGCTCGGCGATGTAGAGGCCCAGGCCGAGGCTTCCGGACGGTCCGCCGGCCGCGGTGCCTCCCGTCGCCTCCCGCGCCTTCATCGGGTTGAAGAGCCCGTCCAGCCGGTCGGCCGGGATCGCGGCGCCGCGGTTGTGGATCGCGATCGTGACCTCCGCGTCGTCTCCACCGACCTCGACCCTGACGGTCGTCCCCTCGGCGCCGTGCTCCAGTGCGTTGCCGATCAGGTTGGTCAGCGCCTGGGTGATGCGCGCGCAGTCCCATTCCCCGCGCTGCTCGCCGCGCGCATCGACCTGGAGGGTTCGCTGCGGGTACGCCGCCGCGATCTCGTCGACGACGTCGTGCACGATCTTCCCCATGCTCGCGTCCGCGCGCACGACCGGGATCCCTCCGCCGAGACGGCTCCGGGTGAAGTCCAGGAGATCGCCGACCAGGTGGGCCATGCGGGTGGCGCTGCCGGCGATCCGCGAGGTGAGCGTCAGGCTCGGCTCCTTCAGCTCCTGCGTCTCGAGCATGAACTTCGCCGAGGTGATGACCGCCCCGAGCGGCGTCCGCAGGTCGTGCCCCAGGACGGCGAGGAACATCTCCTTCGAATACTCCAGGTCCGCCGTGTACCGCGTGATCGATTCGGCGAGCGACTGGTCGACGGCCTCGTTGAACCGCGTCAGGTCGTCGACGTCGGCGGGCGCGAGCGCTCCCCGCTCCTTCGTCCAGAGCCGGATCACGCTGGCCCGCAGGGCGCGGTATTCGGAGACCATCTGTTCGACGGTGAATCCGCTTTCCGCCCGGCCCGCCCCGTGCTCTTCGGCGGCGGTGTCCGCGCCGGCAGCATCGTCCGGCGCATTCCCCTTCGATTTCTCGGACTGCTCGAACGCGTCCTGCGGGGTGTCGAGATCCGCGGCGATGACCGTGAGCATCTCGCTGGCATGGTCGCGCAGCGCCGTGATGTCCATCGCGCCGCTGGCGGGCGTGCACGTCCGCGCGAACGCCTCCCACTCCGCCAGGATCGGCTCGCGGTTCGCCACGATGAAGTCGGACAGCCGCATCGCCCCTCCGCCCGGCGCCGGCACCCCGCCGGCCCGCTGCGGCGCGTGCTCGCGTCCACGGCCGTTGGCGGATGCCGCGGGCCCGCCCGGCGGCGTGGGGACGGAATGGAAGTGGTCGTTGATCAGCTCCAGCAGCCGCCAGGCCGCGGCGCCGACTTTCTGCAGGTCCGGCACGAAGCCGTCCTGCCCCGCCTCCCGCGCCTGCTCCACCAGCATCTCGGAGTAGCCGATGATCTGGCCGAGCGGCGTGCGCAGGTCGTGGATCAGCTCCGCGGGCACCGCGTGCCGGGCCGCGGCGTCGAGGGGAGGTCGCGGTTCGTTCATGAGGACGATTCCCCCGCGGAAGCCGCCGCGCCCGGCGCCCCGCCCAGGAGCGCCTCGATCTTGCCGAGCAGGCGCGGCAGCTCGATCGGCTTGGTGTCGTAGTCGTCGCAGCCGGCCTCCAGGGCCCGCTCGCGGTCGCCGGACATGGCGTGCGCGGTGAGCGCGATGACCGGGACGTGCCGCGTGGCGGGCGCGGCCTTCAGGAGGCGCGTCGCCTCCCAGCCGTCGAGGACGGGAAGGCTCATGTCCATCAGCACCAGGTCCGGCGCGTGCAGCGCGGCCATCTCCACCCCTTCCCTCCCGTCCACCGCCAGCACCACCTGGAACCCCTTGCGCTGCAGCCGGCGCGAGAGCATGTCGCGGTTCATCTCGTTGTCTTCCACCAGCAGGATTCTCGGCATGGCACGTTCGGAAGGCGCTCACGCCCGCGGCGCGAGTGCTTCCTCTCCTCGGGGCAAAGGGACGGCGCGCGGCGCGGCCAGGTCGCTCAGCCGGTCGCTCACCTGGCGCAGCAGCGTCTCGTGCGAGTCGCCGGCCTTCTGCAGGATCGTCTCGACGTAGCCGCTCAGCCGCCGGCGCTCCTCGTCGGTCAGGTCGTGGGCGGTCACCACCACGATGGGGATGGAGCCCCATTCGGGGTGGCGGCGCACCCGGTCGGCGAACTCGAAGCCGTCCATCTCCGGCATCATCAGGTCCAGCAGGATCAGGCGCGGGCGCTCCCGCTGCATCATCTCCAGGGCGACGCGCCCGTTCCCGGCCTCGCGGACCTTCCACCCCTCCTTCTCCAGGATGTGCCTCGTGAGGGTACGGGTGGCGGGGTCGTCCTCCACCACCAGCACGGGGCAGGGCGGGTCGGCGCAGGTGTGCCTGCGCAGGATCCGGGACAGGCGCTGGCGGTTCACCGGCTTGGTGGCGTAGTCGGCGGCGCCCAGGGTGAAGCCGCGCTCGGGGTCGTCCACCATGGTCAGCATGATCACCGGGATCTCGCGCAGCGCCGCGTCGGCCTTCAGCGCCGCGAGCACGGTCCAGCCGTCCATCCCGGGCATCATCACGTCGAGGGTGATCGCCGCGGGGCGCATCTCGCGCGCCAGGCGCAGCCCCTCCTCGCCCCCGCGGGCGGTGCGCACGCAGAATCCCTCGCTGCGCAGGAAGCGCCGCATCAGGTCGCGCTGCGCCGCGTCGTCGTCGATCACCAGCACGCAGTTCGCGTCGGCTGGCGCCGGCTCGCCCCCGTCGCCCCCGTCGGACGACGGCGGCGCCCCGGGGGCGCCGGCGGAGGCCCCGGGCGCCTCCGCGACGGAGGCGGGGAGCTTGATGGTGAAGACGCTCCCCTCGCCCGCGGCGCTGTTCAGGGTCACGTCGCCGCCCATCATCTGGCAGAAGCGGCGGGTGAGGGCCAGCCCCAGCCCCGTGCCGCCGAACTTGCGCGTGGTCGACGGATCGGCCTGGGTGAAGTCCTGGAAGAGCTTCACGATCTGCTCGGCGCTCATCCCGATGCCCGTGTCGGATACCCGGAACACCATCCACTCGCCGCCGTCCATGCTTTCCCGCCCGGCGCTCAGCGTGACGGTGCCGCCATGGGTGAACTTGACGGCGTTGGAGAGCAGGTTCAGCAGGGACTGGCGGACCTTGCTGAGATCGGCGCGCATCTCCCCCAGCTCCGGCGACAGCTCCACCCGCAGCGTGTTGGCGCTCTTCTCCACCACCGGGCGGATGGTGGAGGCCACGTCGCCGACGAGCTCGGCCACGTCGAAGCGCTCCAGGAACAGGTCCATCTTCCCGGCCTCGATCTTGGACAGGTCGAGGATGTCGTTGATCAGCGCCAGCAGGTGCTGCCCCGCGGTGTGGATGCGCTGCAGGTCGACGACGAACGCGTCCAGGCCGCGCTCCTGGGCCTCTTCCTGCAGCATCTCGGAGTAGCCGAGGATGGCGTTCAGCGGCGTGCGCAGCTCGTGGCTCATGTTGGCCAGGAACAGGCTCTTGGTGCGGTTGGCGGTCTCGGATGCCTCGCGCGCCCGGGCCGCTTCCTCTTCGGC
Source organism: Longimicrobium sp. (assembly GCA_036389795.1). Lineage (NCBI taxonomy): Bacteria > Pseudomonadati > Gemmatimonadota > Longimicrobiia > Longimicrobiales > Longimicrobiaceae > Longimicrobium > Longimicrobium sp. The sequence goes on along the minus strand of DASVWD010000242.1, from coordinate 26,443 downwards.
GGCGCGCCGCTCCGTCACGTCCTCCATGGCCAGCACCAGCAGCTCGCCGTGGTGGCCCGCCAGGAGCTTGCGCGCGTTCAGCAGCATCACCCGCCGGCCGATGGTGGGAAAGGTGTGCTCCAGCTCGTAGTCGTTGAACACCGAGCTGGTGGCCATCACCTCGTCGAGCAGGGTGCGCAGGTCGGGGATGTCCCACTGCCCGTTCCCCAGCTCGTAGATCAGGCGGCCCTCGGTCTCGCCCGCGGAGACCTGGAAGGTCTGGTAGAAGGCGCGGTTGGCGGACCTCACGCGCAGCGCGGTGTCGAGCATCAGCAGCGGCTCGCGCACCGTGTTCACGATGTCCTGGGCGTAGGTCTCGATCGCTTCGCCCCGCGGTTTCCTTCTGGGCGTCATCCGTCTCCTTGCGTGCGGGGAAGCCGGACGCGGAAGGTGCTCCCGCGCCCCGGCTCGCTCTCGACCTCCACGTCGCCCCCCAGCAGCCGGCTGAACTCCCGGGCCGCCGCCAGCCCGATCCCCATCCCCCCGAAGGAGCGGGTGGAGGCGCTGTCCACCTGCCAGAAGCGGTCGAAGATGCGGGCCTGGTGCTCGGGGGCGATGCCGATGCCGCTGTCGGCCACCTCGAAGACGACCTGCTCTCCCTCCGCCCGCACGGAGAGCCGGATCTCCCCGCGCTCGGTGTACTTCACGGCGTTCCCGCACAGGTTGGCCAGGATCTGGCGGGCCTTCCCCGCGTCCGTCTCCAGCCAGGCGGCCTCGCCGGGCAGGTCGAGGACGAAGGCGAGGCCCTTCGCCGCGGCGAGGGGCTCCACCAGCATCTCGGCCTCGCGCGCGACGCTCCTCGCGTCGAACCGCTCGGACCGGACCTGCTCCCGCCCCTCGTCCAGCTTGGCGAAGCTCAGGATCTCGTCGATCATGGAGGCGAGGTGCCAGCTGCCCGCCCTGATCCGCTCGATCTTCCGCTCCTGCGCTTCGGTGAGGGGCCCGTCGAGGTGGAGGATGTCGGCGAAGCCCAGGATCGCGTTGAGCGGGGTGCGGAACTCGTGCGAGAGCGTGGCCAGGAAGGCCCCCTTGGCCAGGTTCGCCGCTTCGGCCGCGAGCTTCGCCTCGCGCAGCTCCTCTTCCACGCGCTTCTGCGCGGTGATGTCGTAGCAGGTGAGGACGACGCCGTCGACCCTGTCGTCGAAGGCGCGGTAGGGGTTGATGCGGACGACGTACCACGCGCCGGCCTCGCTGCGCACCTCGCGCTCGATCCGCCGCAGCGAGGTGAGCACGCCCTGCACGTCCTCCACCAGCGCCGGGTAGTGGAGCCGGTGGGTGATGTGGGCAAGGGGGCGGCCCCCGTCCGTGCCGACGAAGTTGAAGAGCGCTTCGACCGCGGGGGTGAAGCGCCGGATCCGCATCTCGCGGTCGAGGAAGATGGTGCCGATCTCGGTGGACTCGATCAGGTTGCGGAGATCGGCGTTGGTCCGCTTCAGCTCCTCGATGGTGGTCTGGTGCTCCTGGTTGATGGTGGTGAGCTCTTCGTTGACGGACTGGATCTCCTCGCGGCTGGTCTCCAGCTCCTCGGCCGCGGCCCTCTGCTCCTCGTTGATCGAGCGCAGCTCCTCGTTGGCCGCCTGCAGCTCCGCCACGGTCCGGTCGCGCGCGGCGCTGGCGTGCTCGAGCTGCTCCCGGGTGCGCCGCAGCTCCTCCTCCAGGCGGGTCACGGCCCGCCGGTGGCCCGAGCCGTCCGGCGCCTGCGGGGGGGCCTCCGGCTCCTCCGCCTCCGTCCGCGCCTGCTCCTCGAAGACGACCAGGGCGTACCGCCCCGCCTCCCCGCCCTCCACGGGCGGGTGCACGCGCAGGCTCACCGGGGGGCCGCCGTCGCCGTCGGCCCGGACGCGCCGGGTGGTCGGGAGCCCCTTCTCGAAGGCCTGGTAGAGCGCCGCGCGCAGTTCCAGGCGGAGGTCGCCGCGCGACAGGGCGATCAGGTCGTGGCTGGGCTCGCCCTCGCCCAGGTGCAGGTAGCGCCCCGCCCCGCCGGAGAGGTGGACCACCTCCAGCCGCTCGTTCACCACCAGGCTGGGCGGTGCGTATTCCTCCAGCATGCGCAGGTGCAGCGGGCCGTAGGCGAACGCGGTCCGGCCCGGGCCTTCCGCATCGGCGGCGCGCGGGCCCGCCCGTGCCGGCGGGTCGGCGGCCGAGAGCCGGGGCGGCACCCGGTGCGGCGCGGCGTTCCTCCGGTACAGCCGCTGCGGGCCGGCGGCGGGCACGAACAGCCCGCTCTCGCCGGCCGACTCCGAGGCGCCCAGGAAGAGCAGCCCGCCCGCCTGCAGCGCGTAGTGGAAGGTCTCCACCACCTGCTCCTGCGCCTCGGGCTGCAGGTAGATGAGAAGGTTGCGGCAGCTGATCAGGTCCAGCCGCGAGAACGGGGGGTCGTGCAGGACGTTGTGGACGGCGAAGAGCACCGCCTCGCGCAGCGGCTTTCCCACCCGGAAGCCCCCCGGCTCCTGCACGAAGAAGCGGCGGAGCCGCTCGGGCGAGATCTCCGCCACCGCCGCGGGCGGGTAGAGCGCCTCGCGCCCCCACGCGTACCCCTTTTCGTCGATGTCGGTGGCGAACATCTGGATCTGCGGCGGGCTCTCCAGCGTGGCCGCATGCTCGCGCAGCAGGATGCCGATCGAGTAGGCCTCCTCGCCCGTGGCGCACCCCACCACCCAGACGCGGACGGCGTCGTCGGGCCCCTTGCCCGCGAAGAGGGCCGGCACCGCATCCGCCAGCGCCGTGAACGCGTCGGCGTCGCGGAAGAAGCCGCTGACCGAGATCAGCAGGTCGCGCACGAGCGCCGCCGGCTCCGCCTCGCCCGCGCGCAGCAGGGGAAGGTATTCCTCCAGCGTGCTCACGCCGTTGAAGCGCAGCCGGCGGTCCAGGCGGCGCAGCACCGTGGAGCGCTTGTAGAGGCTGAAGTCGTGCCCCGTCCGGGCGCGCAGCGCGGCGAAGACCCGGGCCAGCAGCGCCTCGGTGTCGGCCGGCGGCGCGCCGGCGGAGAGCGCGGAGGGTGCCTTCCGGAGGCGGAGGAGCTCGGCGGGGATGCGGCCCGCGGGGAGCACCAGGTCCACGTGCCCGGTGGCGATGGCGCTGGCGGGCATCCCGTCGTATTCGGCCTCGGCGGGCTCCTGCGCCACGGTGATCCCGCCGCGCTCCTTGATGGAGCGGACGCCCGAGGTGCCGTCCGAGCCGGTGCCCGAGAGCACCACCCCCACGGCGTCAGGGCCGTACGCGTCGGCCAGGGTGCGGAAGAACAGGTCCACGGGCACGTGGAGCCCCGCGCCGCGCTCGTGCACGCGGATGCCGCGGTCGTGCATCGCCAGGTCGTGCCCCGGCGGGATGATGTAGACGTGGTCGGCCTGCAGCTCGACCGGGCGGGTGACCTGCGTCACGGGAAGCGCGGTGCGGTCCTGCAGGAGCGCGGCGATCCGGCTCTCCCGCCCCGGGTCCAGGTGGATGATCACCACCCAGGCCATGCCGCTGCCGGGGGGCACGGCCTCGAAGAAGAGCTGCAGCGCCTTCAGCCCTCCCGCCGACGCCCCGATCCCCACCACCGCGAGCGGAGCGCGCCCCGGCGGGCCCGCTTCCGGAAGCGGAGCGGGAGCGGGTGCCGCCCGCTGCAGGGTGGCTTCACGGAGACGCGCGCGCGCGCCGGGGTGCCGGGGGTGTACGGACATCGCCGCGCCTAGCGGGTCGGCGCGGCCAGGTTGCCGCACGCCACCACCAGGGCCGGGTTGGCGCGCGACGCCTGCACGCTCACGAAGTACCGGCCCGTGGTGGGGGTCGGGAGCGGGAGCGTGGCGGACGCGGAGGCCCGGCCGTCGTCTCCCACCTCGATCGGCGCGTAGGAGTCCGCGGGGCCGAGCACCCCTTCGTCGGCGCCGCACGCCCCCCGGTGCACCTGCCAGGGGTGGACCCCGCCGGCCGTCGCGTTCTCGAGCACGAGGGAGACGCCGGTGCCGCCGTCCTCGGCCGGCACCATCGTGGCCACGCCCTTCATCTGGACCACGCCCGCGAGGCCCCCGGGGCTGGCGAGGCTCGCGTGCCAGCGGGTGTTCAGGTTGGCGTCCCGATCGCTCACCTCCACGTCCGGCTCGCGGCAGGCCACGAGCGAAAGTGCGGTGAGGGCGAGCGCGAGGCTGCGGTGGCCGGGCATGGGACCTCCTACTCGGGAGAGAGCGGGGAACACCTTCGACCTGGTTCCCACGGCTGAGGGGACGCAAGATATTGACCAGTCGGTAAATAGAAGCTATCTTATATTGTACGATTGGTCAATAACCACGGCGGCGGCGCCGGCGGATCGGACTCGGGAACGGGAGAGGAAAGGATGCCGGGGAAGCGGGCTGCGGAGGAGGTGCGGCGCGAGCAGATCCTGCGCGCCGCGTTCGAGGTGGCGTCACGGGGCGGGATCGGCAGCCTGACCATCCGCGCCGTGGCCGCGGAAGCGGAGCTCAGCCATGCGCTGGTCCTCTTCCACTTCCAGCGCAAGGAGCGGCTGGTGCACGCGCTCCTCGACTGGCTGATCGCGACCACCTCCGTCCTCCGCGTCTCGGACGACGTCGCCCGCTTCCCGCGGGCGCTCGACCGGCTGCACGCGCTCCTCCAGCAGGAGATGGCCCGGCTCTCCCACCAGCCGCGGCACACCCGGCTGTTCTTCGAGTTCTGGGCGCTCGGCGCGCGGCAGGAGTGGGTCCGGGCGCGGATCGGCGCGGAGCTGGAGCGCTACCGCGCGGCGTTCCGGACGATCATGGAAGAGCTTCTCCTGGCCGAGCCGGCGACCTCCGCCGGGGTGACGGCCGACGGGATGGCGGCCGTGGCCGTGAGCTGGATCCACGGGTGCGCGGTGCAGGCGATGATCGACCCCGCGCAATTCGACACCGACGAGTACCTGGCCGCGGTGCGCGGCGTGATCGGCCAGCTGGCGTGATGCCGCGGCCGCTGCGCGCGAACCCGGCCGCTCTTCAAGGAGGCCGCGGGATGTCCGTGAACCCTGCTGCCGGAGCCGACTTCGAGCGCTGCTCGTTCCTGGCCGAGGCCAGCCGCCGCCTGGCCGAAGCGGCGGACTACGAGCAGACGCTGAAGACCGTCGCGGGGCTGGCGCTGCCGCGGCCGGGCGACTGGTCGATCGTGGACCTGGCCGAGGCCGACGGCTCGGTGCGCCGCCTGGCCGTGGTGCATCCCGACCCCGGGAAGCAGGCCCTGGCGCGCCGGCTGGAGGTGGACTGGCCCCCGGAGCGCGACGACCCGCTGGGGGTGCCGGTGGTGGTGCGCACGCGCGCGCCGCAGGCCACCGGCCCCGTCACCGACGACTTCCTGGCCCGCGCGGCCCGCGACCCGGAGCACCTGGAGGCGCTCCGGCAGCTCGGGATCGCCTCCGTCATCACCGTGCCCCTGCTGGCGCGGGAGCAGGTCCTGGGCGCCATCACCTTCGTGAGCGGCCGGCCGGGCCGCGGGCACACGGACGGGGATCTCGCGCTGGCCGAGGACCTGGCCGGCCGGTGCGCGCTGGCCATCGCCCACATGCGGGTGGTGGAGGACCTGAAGAAGAGCGTGCTCCTGCGGGACCAGGTGCTCGGGTACGTGTCGCACGACCTGAAGAACCCGCTGGGAGCGATCATGCTGGTGGCCACGCAGATGATGCTCGCGGAATCCCGGGTGCCCCGCGAGGAATTCTCCCTCGGAGAGCGAATCACGTCGGTAGAGAGGATCCTGGCGGCCACCGTGCACATGCAGCGCCTGATCGGCGACCTCCTGGAGGTGGCGCAGATCGGGGCCGGGGGCGTCAGCATCCACCCGCGGCCGGTGCAGCCGGGCGCGCTGATGGAGGACGTCCTCTACACCTACGCGCCGGGGCTCGCCGCACAGTCGCTGCGGCTGGAGGCGGCCGTGCCCGACACGCTGCCGGTTCTGTGGGCCGACCCCGGGCGGCTGCGGCAGGTGTTCGAGAACCTGCTGGAGAACGCGGCGAAGTTCACCCCGCCGGGCGGCGTGATCACGCTGGCCGCGGCCCGGCTCGACGGTTCGGTGCTCTTCTCGGTCGCCGACACCGGGGCCGGCATTCCCGGAGACGAGATGCCGCGCCTGTTCGACCGCTTCTGGCAGGCACGCCGGCAGGGCGTGGGGAGCGCGGGGCTGGGGCTGGCGATCTGCAAAGGCATCGTGGAGGCGCACGGGGGCGCGATCTGGGCCGAAAGCACGGTGGGCCGGGGAAGCACCTTCTACTTCCGCATCCCCGCCGGGTGACTCCTCGCGAGCCGGCCGGCACCCCCGTGGGCTGGATCCACGGCTGCGCGGTGCGGGCCATGCTCGACCCGGTGTGCTTCGACACCGGCGGGTACCTCGCCGCCGTGCGCGGGATCGTCGGAGGCGGGGCGGCGGCAGCGACGCCTCCCCCAGAAGGAATCCACCGCCCCGTCAGGACCCTGGACGGACGCGGCGAACCACACCGCTCTCTCGCGAAGGCGTGACATGGACACGATCCGGGCGTCCCGGCCACCGGGCGAATCGCCCCCTGCAACGTCGGCCGCGGCGGGAGCCCCGCCCACGGATTCGCCGCGCGCCGGCAAGGGGGTCGCGGCGCAGACGGCCCTGTCCTTTCTCCTGGCGGCCACCCGGACGCTGGCCGATTCGCTGGACGTCGAGACGACGCTGGCGAGCGTGGCGCGGCTCTCCCTTCCCCACCTGGGCTCCTGGTGCTTCGTGGACCTCTGCGAGGGCGACCACATGCGCCGGCTCGCCGTCATCCACCCGGACGCCGGGCGGCAGCGGCTGGCCCAGGGGCTGCTCTCGGGATGGCCGCCGCAGCGCGACGATCCCCTCGGCATCCCCTCGGTGGTGCGCACCCGGCGCAGCGAGGTGGTGTTCCCGGTCACCGACGAGATGCTGGTCGCCGCCGCCCGGTCGCCGGAGAACCTCCGGATCCTGCGCGCCCTGGAGATCGGCTCGCTGATGACCGTCCCGCTCCTCGCCCGCGAAGAGGTCCTGGGGGCGATCACCTACGTGAGCCCCAACCACGGCGACTCGTTCTCCGCGGAGGACCGGGCGCTGGCGGAGGATCTGGCCACGCGCTGCGCCATCGCCATCGACAACGCGCGGCTCTTCGCGCGCGCGCAGCAGGCCCGGGCGGAGGCGGAAGCGGCCCAGAAGCGGGCCGAGGAGGCGAACCTGGCCAAGATGCGCTTCCTCTCCACCATGAGCCACGAGCTGCGGACGCCGCTGAACGCCATCGGCGGCTACGCGGAGCTGCTCGAGACGGGGGTCCGCGGCGCACTCACCGAAGCGCAGCTCGCCGACGTGCGGCGCATCCAGGTCAACGGCCGCCACCTGCTGGGGCTGGTGGAGTCGGTGCTCGGCTATGCGCGGGTCAGCGTGGGAAGGGTCGAGATCGGCCTCCAGGACGTGCAGCTCGCGGGCGTCCTCCTGGAAGCGGAGGTGATCATCGCCCCCCTCGCCGAAAAGAAGGGGATCGCCTGCCGCGGCCTGCGCCTGGCCGCGGAGAGCGGGGTGTCGGTGTACGCGGACCCCGACAAGCTCCTCCAGGTCCTGGTCAACCTCCTCGCCAACGCCGTCAAGTTCACTCCCGCGGGGGGAAGGATCGACGTCACCTTCCACGCCCGGGGGCCCCGCGTGGAGATCCGGGTCTCGGACGACGGGAACGGCATCGCGCCCGAGCACCGGGAAAGGATCTTCGAGCCCTTCGTGCAGCTGGACGACAGCCTTGCCCGGGACGCCGAGGGGACCGGGCTGGGGCTGGCCATCAGCCGGGAGCTGGCCATCGGCATGGGCGGCGGCCTGTCGGTCGAGAGCGAGCTGGGACAGGGCTCCACCTTCACCGTCACCCTCTCACGCGGGCGGGGCTGAAACGCCATGGAGACGACCATCCTTCTCGTCGAGGACAACGCGGACAACCAGGAGATCTACCGCATCATCCTCACCCATCAGGGATACTCCGTCCTGCAGGCCTGGGACGGCGAGCACGGGGTGAGGATGGCCCGGGACCACGGTCCCGACCTGATCCTGATGGACCTGACGATGCCCGTCGTCGACGGTCTCGAGGCGACGCGGATGCTGAAGGCGGATCCCGCGACCTCCACGATCCCGATCGTCGCCCTGACGGCGCATGCGATGCTGGAGGACCGGGCGGCCGCGGAGGCGGCGGGGTGCGTCTCGTTCCTGTCCAAGCCCGTCGAGCCCGGGAAGGTGGCCGCGGAGGTCCGCCGCGTTCTCGCGGCGCGGCGCGGGGTCGCCGGGCGGCTCGCCTGAGCCGGGCGGCGGGGCCCGTGCCCCGCTCCTTCCACCCGGCATCCTTCCCCTCACTCACGGCGCCAGGGTTCACATGGGCAGATTCGGGACGCGGACGCGGCGGTACCTCGCGGCACTCTGGCTCGGCGCAGCCGTGCTCGAGCTCGTGGTGCTCGAGCTGGCGAGGCGCACGCACGACTCGTGGGTCCTGCTGCTGGGCGCCGCGCTCCTGATCGTGCCGCTCGTGGCCACCGACAGGACGCTCCACTGGCTGGGCAGGGCCCCGCGCAAGCGCTGGAAGCGCCACGACGTCGAAGCGGGGCTCGCGCAGCCGGCGGAGCCCGCGGGCGGTGAAGCGCGGGCCGGCAGGCCGTAGCCCGCTCGTTCGCGGCGGGAAAGGCGGACGGCGCGTCCAGGGTCCCGCATCTCCGGCACCCGCGCGGACGCGGTCGGCGCCGGAAGAGACGTGGATGCCGACGATCGTCCGCGGACCGGACCTTCGCCCGTCTGGAGTGTATCGAGACCGTGGAGCCGCCGCCTTCCGGGCGGCGATCGAGCCTCGGGATCTCCGTGCTCGAGAGAGCGTGACACGTCGGTCGGATCGACCGCCGGCGGCAATTCCCATCGCAGCGGCGGAGCCGCGGAACGGACGGGTTCGATGTTGCACGACTTCACGTTCAAGGACGACGGCCGCGTGGTGCTGTGCACGAGGGGCGTGCGGAGTCCGGCGGCCGGGCACTCCACCGACGCAGCCTGGTGGTATCTCTCGCTGGAGGGCGCCCCGCCCGTCCGCCTGCTGCGGGTGTACCCCGGCGAGACGCGCGCGGAGGTGTGGGAGAGCGCGCTCCGCCACCTGGACGCTCTGGAGTAGCGCCCGCGCCCGATCTTTCCCGCCGCCGCCCCCCGCGAGGGCGGCCCGCAGCACCACGCCGCGCCGGGTCGCACCCGGCGGGAGCGCAATCGGGGCCTGGATGGACCCTGGGTGTCGCTGATTTGAACGCACACCCGACGAAGGCTGCCGCCGCCCATGCCGCTCCGCACCGCCGCACGAAAGTCGTACCGCGCCTTCTCGCGCCTCCTCCACCTCCCCGCGGCCGAGCCGCCCGAACTGGCGGGCCCCCTGCGCGGCGAGCTGCTGGGCGCCGACGATCTGGCGGCGCGGGCCCGCGCCGCCGCGCGCGCCCAGCGCGTGGGCGCGCCCGGGCGCCGGGCGCGCGGCACGCCCCTGCTGGCGCGGCTCGCGGGCACCCGCCGCATCCTGCACGACGCCCACGCGCGGCTGGCCGCCGCGGCCGACGCCGGCGCCGACGTGGGGCCCGCGGGCGAGTGGCTGCTGGACAACTTCCACGTGGTGCGCGAGCACGTCCGCGAGGTGCGCGAGAGCCTCCCCGCCGGCTACTACCGCGAGCTCCCCGAGCTGGCGGGCGGGCCGCTGGCGGGGTATCCGCGCGTCTACGAGCTGGCCATCACCCTGATCTCGCACAGCGAAGGGCGCGTGCACCCCGGGAACGCCGGCCCTTTCGTGGCGGCGTTCCAGGAAGAGGCGCCGCTCACCCTGGGCGAGCTGTGGGCGGTTCCCGCCATGCTGCGGCTGGGGCTGCTGGAGAGCGTGCGGCGGATGGCGCTGCGCACGGTGCAGCGCCTGGACGAGGTGGAGGCGGCGGACGCGTGGGCCGCGCGCATCGACGCGGGCGGCGAGGGCGAGCCGGCCCGGGCGGCGGCGCTCAGGGCGTTCGTGGCCGCGCACCCCCCGCTCACGGAGGTCTTCGTGTCGCGCCTGCTGCACCAGCTGCGGCTGGGGCGCGGCGCGCTGCCGGCGCTGGAGGGGTGGATCGCCGGCCGGGGCGTGACCGCCGAGGAGGCCGCGGCGCAGGCCACGCAGCGGACGGCGCTCACGCAGGTGATGATGGCGAACAGCATCACCTCGCTGCGCGGCATCGCCCTGGTGGACTGGCGCGCCTTCGTGGAGCGGCACAGCGCGGTGGAGGCGGTGCTCCGCGGCGACCCCGCCGGGGTCTACGCCGCCATGACCTTCGCCACCCGCGACCGCTACCGCCACGCCGTGGAGCGGATCGCCCGCGGCGGCGGGCGGGGCGAGAGCGAAGTGGCGCGGGCGGCGGTCGCCCTGGCCGCGGGCGCGGCCGCGGACGGCGCGGCCGGCGATCCACCGCGCGGCCACGTCGGCTGGTGGCTGATCGACGCGGGGCGCACGGAGCTGGAGCGCGCCCAGGGGTACCGTCCGACGCCCGGCGAGCGGGTGCACCGCCGGGTGCTGCGCCACCCCGACGCCGTGTTCGTGGGCGGGATGCTCGCCGGGACGGCGGCCGCGCTCGCGGCGCTCTTCTGGCTGGCGGGCCCACAGGCGCGGGCCTCCGCCGCCGCCGTGGCGGTCGTCCTCCTGATCGCCGCCGTGCTGGCCAACGACATCGCCGTGGGGGTGGTGAACCAGCTGGTGGCCGCCTTCCTCCCCCCGCGCCTCCTCCCCCGGCTGGACCTGCGCGAGAACGGCGGCATCCCGCCGGAGCTGCGCACCGCCGTCGTCGTCCCCACGCTGTTCGACGGCGTGCAGGGGGTGCGCGAGGCGCTGGAGCACCTGGAGGTGCAGTACCTGGCCAACCGCGAGCCCAACCTGCACTTCGCCGTGCTGGGCGACTTCACCGACGCGCCCGCCGAAGCGCTGCCGGGCGACGCAGAGATCGTGGCCGCGGCGGCGGACGGGGTGCGGGCCCTCAACGCGCAGTACGCCGCGGGGGCGGAGGACGCCTTCTACCTCTTCCACCGGCCGCGCCGCTGGAACCCGCGCGAGGGCGTGTGGATGGGGTGGGAGCGCAAGCGCGGCAAGCTGGCCGACTTCAACCGCTTCGTGCGCGGCGGCGCGGAGGGCGCCTTCTCGACGGTCGTCGGCGACGTGGCGGCGCTCGGCGGGGTGCGCTACGTGATCACGCTGGACGCCGACACGGTGCTGCCGCCGGGCACCGCCGCGCGGCTGGTGGGCGCGCTGGCGCATCCGCTGAACCGCGCCGGGTACGACCCCCGCGCCGGCCGGGTGACGCGCGGCTACGGCATCCTGCAGCCGCGGGTGGGCGTCTCGCTCCCCAGCGCCCACGCCTCGCGCTTCGCGGCCATCCACTCGGGGCACCCCGGCGTGGACCCGTACACCACGGCCGTCTCCGACGTCTACCAGGACCTGTACGGCGAGGGGAGCTTCACGGGGAAGGGGATCTACGACCTGGACGCGTTCGAGCGGGCGACCCACGGCCGCTTCCCGGAGAACGCGCTCCTCTCGCACGACCTGATCGAGGGGAGCTACGTCCGGGCCGGGCTGGCCACCGACTTGGAGCTGTACGACGACTACCCCGCGCGCTACCTGACCCACGCCCGCCGCCGGCACCGCTGGATCCGCGGCGACTGGCAGCTCCTGCGCTGGCTGGGACGCCGCGTTCCCGGCCCCAGCGGGCCCGAGCCCAACCGGCTGTCGCTGCTGTCGCGGTGGAAGATCCTGGACAACCTCCGCCGCAGCACGGTGGAGATCGCCCAGCTCGCCTTCCTGGCGGCGGGGTGGCTGTTCCTCCCCGGCCCGCCGCTCTGCTGGACGGTGCTGGGGGCGCTCGCCGTCGCCGCGCCGTGGATCGTCTCCCTCCTCCTGGCCGCCGTCCGCCCGCCGCGGGACCGCTCGTGGCGCGCCTACTACGCGGCCGTGGGGCGCGACGCCGCCACCAGCGCGCGGCAGGTGGGGCTGGCGCTGGCCTTCCTCCCGCACCAGGCCTGGATCTCGGCCGACGCCATCGCCCGCACGCTCTGGCGCCTCTTCGTCACCCGGCGCCACCTGCTGGAGTGGCAGACCGCGTCGGTGGCGGAGCGGACCGTGTCGGACTCGCCGCGCGCCGCGTGGCGGACGATGGGGCCGGCGGTGGCGGTCTCCGTCGGGATCGGAGCGCTGGCGCTGGCGGCGCGGACGGGCGACGCCCCGCTGCCGCCGCTCCTGGCCGCGGTCCTCCCCCTGAGCCTGCTGTGGACCCTCTCCCCGGCGATCGCCCACGCGCTGGGGAAGCCTTCCGCGCGCCGCGCCCACCGGCTGCCCGCCGCCGCCACCGGCCAGGCGATGCGGTACGCGCTCCTGCACTGGCGCTACTTCGACCGCTTCGTCACGGCCGAGACGCACGGGCTCGTGCCCGACAACTTCCAGGAAGACCCGCTTCCGGTGGTGGCGATGCGCACCTCGCCCACCAACCTGGGGCTGCAGCTCCTGGCCACCGCCAGCGCGTGCGACCTGGGGTTCGTCACCGCGTCGGAGATGACCGCGCGGCTGGAGCTGGCCTTCCGCGCGCTGGAGCGGATGCGCCGCTTCCGGGGCCACTTCTACAACTGGTACGACCTGCACGACCTGCGTGTGCTGGAGCCGGCGTACGTCTCCACCGTCGACAGCGGCAACCTGGCCGGCCACCTGATCGCGCTGCGGCAGGCGTGCCTGGAGATCGCCGACGCCCCGGTGGCGGACGGGCGCGTGGCGCGCGCGCTGGCCGCCGCGCTCTCGCTGGCGCTCGGCCGCCTGGACGAGCTGGCCACCTCGCCCGCGGTGCTGGGCGACGCCGCGGCGAGGGCGGCCGTGGCGCGGGCCGCGGAGCAGGTGCGCGCCGCGCGGGCGCTGCTGGACGGGGCCGATTCCGCCGATCCCGCTCCCGCGCCGCTCGCCGCCGCGGGGGACGTCCTCCGCCGGGCGCTCGCAGGGCTGCACTCGGCCGGCCTGGCGCCCGACGGCTCCGCGCCGGCGGCGGAGTGGATCGCGTGGAGCGCGCGCCGCATCGACGAGCACGCGGCGAACCCGATGGGAGACGGGGGGCAGACGTACGCCGGCGCGGACGGAGAGTCGCCGCCCCTCACCCTCCGCCGGCTCGCGGAGCGCAGCACCGCCGCCTCGGAGCTGGTGGCGCGGCTGGAGGCGGTGGGGAGCCGCGCGTACCGGTACGCCATGGAGATGGACTTCCGCTTCCTCTTCGACGGCGAGCGGAAGCTGTTCTCCATCGGCTACCAGGAGGCGGCCCACGCGCTGGACCCGTCCACCTACGACCTGCTGGCCTCGGAGGCGCGGCTGGCCAGCTTCGTCGCCATCGCCCGGGGCGACGTCCCGGCCGGGCACTGGTTCCACCTGGGGCGCACCCTCACCCACGCCGCCGGCCACACCGCGCTGGTGTCGTGGAGCGGGAGCATGTTCGAGTACCTGATGCCCGCGCTGGTGATGCGCTCGCTCCCCTCCACCCTGCTGGACCAGAGCGCGGCGGGGGCGGTGGGGCGCCAGCTGGCCTACGGGGCCGCGCGCGGCGTCCCCTGGGGGGTCAGCGAGAGCGCCTACAACCTGCGCGACCGCCACCTTACCTACCAGTACCGCGCCTTCGGCGTCCCCGACCTGGCGCTGAAGCGCGGGCTGGGGCGCGATCTGGTGGTGGCCCCGTACGCCTCGGCGCTCGCGGCGCTGGTGGAGCCGCGGCGGGCGCTGGCCAACCTGGGCGCGCTGGAGAAGATGGGCGCGCTGGGGCCGTACGGCTTCCGCGACGCGCTCGACTACACCCGCCCCGAGCCGGGGGCGCGCTACGCCGTGGTGAAGAACTACATGGCGCACCACGTGGGGATGACGCTGGTGGCGCTGGCCAACGTGCTGGACGGCGACCGGTGGCAGCGGCGCTTCCACGCCGACCCCCTGGTGCGCTCGGCCGAGCTGCTGCTGCACGAGCGCATCCCGCGCCGGCTGGCGCTGCAGGAGCCGCAGGCCGCGCGCCCCGACGAGGCGCTCCCCGACCCCGAGCTGGAGCGGCCGGCCGTGCGCGAGATCCACGCGGCCGACACGCCGCAGCCGCACGTGGCGCTGCTGGGACGCCTCCCCTACACGCTGATGGTGAGCCACTGCGGCTCCGGCTACAGCCGCCACGGCGAGCTGGCCGTCACCCGCTGGCGCGCCGACGGCACCAGCGACAGCACGGGGCAGTTCTGCTACGTCAAGGACCTGGCGACGGGGCGCGCCTGGTCGGCCGCGCACCAGCCCGTGTGCGCCCCGGCCGACGTGTACCACGCGCTCCTCGCCACCGACCGCGTCACCTTCCACCGCGCCGACGGCGAGGTGGAGACCCGCACCGAGATCACCGTGGTCCCCGGCGACCACGCCGAGGTGCGGCGCGTCACCGTGACCAACCGGGGCGACCGCCCCCGCGAGGTGGAGCTCACCAGCTACGGCGAGATCGTGCTGGGCCTCCCCGACGCCGACCGCGCGCACCCGGCGTTCGCCAACCTGTTCGTGGAGACCGAGTACCACCCCTGGTGCACGGCGGTGACCGCCACGCGCCGGCCGCGCTCGGCCGGCGAGAAGCCGCTCTGGTGCGTGCACGTGGTGGACGCCGGCCCCCACCGCGCGGGCGAGGTGAGCTGCGAGACCGACCGCGCGCGCTTCGTGGGCCGCGGGCGCTCCACCCGCGCGCCGCTGGCGCTGGAGGCGGACGGCGCGCTCTCCGGGACCACCGGCGCCGTGCTGGACCCCGTCTTCGCGCTGCGCGCGCGCCTCCGCCTGGAGCCGGGGCAGTCGGCGTCCGCCGCCTTCACCACGCTGGTGGCCGACTCGCGCGAGCGCGCCTTCGAGCTGGCGGGGCGCTACCACGACCCGCACGCCGCCCAGCGCGCGCTCGACCTGGCGTGGACCAGCACCCAGGTGGAGCTGCGCGAGCTGGGCGTGACCCCCGCCGAGGCCGCCGTCTTCCAGGAGCTGGCCGGCTACCTCTTCTATCCCGCCCCCGAGCTGCGCGCCGGCCCGGAGGAGCTGCTCCGGAGCCGCGGCTCGCAGCCCCTGCTGTGGGCGAACGGCGTCTCGGGCGACCTGCCGGTGGTGCTGGCCACCCTCGACTCGGCCGAGGGGCTGCCCACGCTGCGCCAGCTCTTCGCCGCGCACCACTACTGGCGGCGCCGCGGGATGAAGGTTGACCTGGTGGTGGTCGACCGGCAGCCCGCCAGCTACCTGCAGCAGCTCCCGGAGCGGATCGCCGAGGCGCTCGCCGCCTCGAGCGACGCGGGCGTGCTGGACCAGCCAGGGGGCGTGTTCGTGCGGCAGCACGACCTGCTCCCCGCGGAGCAGCTCCTCATGCTGCGCGCCACCGCCCGCGTGCACGTGGAGTGCGACGGCCGCTCGCTGGGCCGCATCCTGGCCGCGCGGCTGGCGCCCGACGACGTGGGCGAAGACGGCGAGCCCGACGTCCTCGTCGTCCGCGCCCCCGAGCGGCGCATCGTCCCCGCGCCCGCGCTCCGGCGCAGCGGCGCGCATCGTTCCGCATCTTTCGCCTCTGCAGCGGACCCGCCCTCCCCGTCCGCGCGCCGGGCGTCGGACCTGCCGGCGGGCGCGGACGACGGCGCGGATGAGGAGGCCGGCGCCGCGGCGCTCCGCTTCGACAACGGCTTCGGGGGATTGACCGTGGAGGACGACTACGAGGTGCGGGTGCGCGGCGACCGCGTTCCCCCCGCGCCGTGGGCCAACGTGGTGGCGAACGCGCGCGGCGGCTTTCTGGTCACCGAGCGCGGCGGCGGCTTCACCTGGGCGAAGAACAGCTTCTTCTACCGGCTCACCCCGTGGCACAACGACCCCGTGGGCGACCCCGCGGGCGAGGCGCTGTACCTGCGCGACGAGGAGAGCGGCGAGACGTGGAGCGCCACCCCCGCGCCCGTCCGCCGCAACGCGCCGTACACCGTGCGCCACGGCGCCGGCTGGACCTCGTTCGCGCACGAGCACGCCGGCATCGCCACGCGGCTCGTGATGGCGATGGCGGGCGACGACCCGGTGAAGGTGTCGCGGCTCTGCGTCGCCAACCCGGGTGCCACGCCGCGCCGCATCGCGCTCGTCGCGTACGCCGAGTGGACGCTGGGCGTGCTGCGCGAGCACACGCAGCACCAGGTGCAGACCGGGGTGGACGCGGGTCGCGGCGCGGTGTTCGCGCGCAACTTCTTCGACCCGCAGTTCGCCGGGCAGGTGGCCTTCTGCGCGCTGAGCGAGCCGCTGGCCGGCCACACCGGCGACCGGCGCGAGTTCCTGGGCCGCAACGGCACGCTCGCGGCCCCGGCCGGCCTGCGTGGCGAGGCGCTCTCCGGCCGGCACGGCGCGGGAATGGACCCCTGCGCCGCGCTGCGGTGCGTGCTGGAGCTGGCCCCCGGCGAGGCGCGCGACGTGGTGGTGCTCCTCGGCGCGGCGGAGGGGGAGGACGAGGCGCGGCGGCTGGTGGACGCGTACCGCGACCCCGCCCTCGCGCGCTCGGCGGCGGCGCGGAGCGTGGACGGATGGGCGGAGCGGCTGTCGGTGATCGCCGTCCGCACGCCGGAGCCCTCGTTCGACGCGATGCTGAACCGCTGGACCCTCTACCAGGCGCTCGCCTGCCGCATGTGGGCGCGCTCGGCGCTGTACCAGAGCAGCGGCGCCTACGGCTTCCGCGACCAGCTGCAGGACGTGATGGCGTTCGTCCACGCCGAGCCCGCGCTCGCCCGCGAGCACGTGGTGCGCGCGGCGGCGCGGCAGTTCGTGGAGGGCGACGTGCAGCACTGGTGGCACCCGCAGAGCGGGCGCGGGGTGCGCACCCGCTTCTCCGACGACCTCGCCTGGCTGCCGTACGTCGCCGACCACTACGTGCGGGTCACGGGCGACGCGTCCTTGCTCGACGAGCGGGTCCCCTTCCTCGCCATGCGAGCGCTGGAGCCGCACGAGCACGAGGTGTACGACCTCCCCTCCGTCTCGGACGAGGTCGCCAGCGTGTACGAGCACTGCCTGCGCGCGCTGCGGAAGGCGTGCACCTCCGGCGCGCACGGCCTGCCGCTGATCGGCGCGGGCGACTGGAACGACGGGATGAACCGGGTGGGGGTGGAGGGACGGGGCGAGAGCGTGTGGCTGGCGTGGTTCCTGGCCGACACGCTGCGCCGCTTCGCCGTCCGCGCCGGCGCGCGGGGGGACGATGGCGTCGCGGCGGAGCTGCGGGCGACGGCCGCTCGCTATGCCGCGGCGGTGGAGGCGCACGGGTGGGACGGGGCCTGGTACCGCCGCGCCTACTTCGACGACGGCGCGCCACTGGGCTCCGCCACGAGCGACGAGTGCCGGATCGACTCCATCGCCCAGAGCTGGAGCGTGATCTCGGCCGCGGGCGATCCAGAGCGGCGGGCGACGGCCATGCGCTCCCTGGAAGAGCACCTGGTGCGCGAGGACGAGCGCCTCCTGCTGCTGCTGGCGCCGCCGTTCGACGCCACGCCGCGCGATCCCGGCTACATCAAGGGCTACCTTCCCGGCGTGCGCGAGAACGGCGCGCAGTACACGCACGCGGCGCTCTGGGCCGTGCTGGCCACGGCGCTCTCGGGGGACGGGGACCGCGCCTTCGAGCTCTACCAGATGATCAACCCGCTCACCCACGCGCGCACGCCGGCCCAGGTCGACACGTACCAGGTGGAGCCGTACGTGGTCGCGGCCGACGTCTACACCGCCGCCGGACAGGTGGGGCGCGGCGGGTGGACGTGGTACACCGGCTCGGCGAGCTGGATGTACCGCGTGGGCCTGGAGGCGATCCTCGGCTTCGACCGCCGCGGCGACCGCCTGGCCATCCGCCCCTGCGTCCCCGGCGGGTGGGGAGAGTTCTCGATCGCATACCGCTTCGGCCGGAGCGTGTACGCCATCACCGTGCACGACCCGGCGGGCGTGCGCCGCCTGGGCGCCGAGGTGAGCGTGGACGGGCGCGTGCTGGATTCGGCCGAGATCCCGCTGGTGGACGACGGCGCGCGGCGCGAGGTGGAGGTGCGGCCGCTGCAGGTGGGCCGTTGATACTCGGAACCGGGGGTTGGAATGGACGCTTTCACCGTCGCCGCGCAGATGCTCGGAGGGCTGGAGCTCGATGCCGGTCAGCTCGCCCAGCTGCGGGCGATCGACAGCAAGTACCAGCAGCGGCTCTACGCGCTCCTGCACGCGTCGGACACCCCGGCCCGGCTCGGCGGATGGTACTCCGAGCCCGACACCCCTGGCGTGGCGCACGAGCCGACGCCGGCGGAGCTCGCGGAGCTGCGCGCCATGCTGGAGACCGACATCCGCAGCCTGCTCTCACCCGAGCAGCGCGGCCGGCTCGACCGGTCGGGCGGGTGGATCCCTGCGGAGGACAACGTGCTGGCCTGGGAGTCGGAGGGCGGCCGGCTGGACTGAACCGCGGGCGCCTCCAGCGGCGCCGTTCGACGGAGACGGCAGGGTGCGGGGGGATCGAGACCATGCTCCCGGCGGACGTGCCAGGCTGGTTTCCGGCGGGGACGACCGTGCGCCCCGCCGACAGGCGGGGCGCAGGGACGCAACCGGCGGGGCGCGGTCGCGGCCGGGAAGATGCGCGTGATCCTCTACGTGGTCGCCGCATGGCTCCGCCAGGAGGAGTTGATCCCGGACACAGCGGCCCTCCAACCACCCCGGTCTGGGAGCGAGAATGCCACGGCAGCGTAAACCGCTGCCATGGCATTACTCGAGCCGGCGCACGCCGGCGAGCCTCGCGGGGTGGGATTACTGCACGGGGGAAACGGAATGACCGGAGAACGACAGGATGTTACTCCGCTGACTCCGTGTGAGGTCCTTCCGTGATATCAGCATGACTCGTCCCCCGCCCGCCCAGCGCATCCGCCGCGAGTACGCCGCGCACGCCGCGGAGTACGACCGGCGCTGGGCGAAGTACGTCGAGCGGAGCCTGGCGCTGCTGCGGCCGTTCCTGGCGGGCGCGGCGCCCGGCGAGGTGCTGGACCTGGGGTGCGGGACGGCGGGGCTGCTGCCGCGGCTCCGCGCGTGGGACGTCCGGCTCTCGCGCTACGTCGGCGTCGACTTCGCGCCGGAGATGCTCGCCGCCGGGCGCGAGAGGCTGCCGGGGGCGCTGGGTGCCGCCGCGCTCGCGGCCGGGGCGGCGGAGGCGCTGCCGCTCCGCGACGCCTCGTTCGACACCGTGGTCAGCGCCAGCTCGCTCCACTACTGGGAGGCGCCGCGGAGGGTGCTCGCGGAGGTGCGGCGCGTGCTGCGCCCCGGAGGGCGCCTGGTGCTCCTCGACTGGTCGCGCGACCCGCCCGCGATGAAGCTGCTGCACGCGGCGATGCGCCTGGCCCGCGTGCGCTACCGGCGCATGTACTCGCGCGCCGAGGCCGCCGCGCTGCTGGAGGAAGCCGGCTTCCGCGTGGCGCGCCGGGGCGGCGGCTCCGCGGGCGGCCTGTGGCGGCTGATGGTGCTCGAGGCGTTCTCCCCCTGACGCCATCTGGCACGACGATTGTACGCCGGGCCGCGCAGGATGTAGATTCCCCGCGCGGAATCGTCCCCGAATCCCAGCGCGCGCATGTCCGGCTACGTCCACGCGACCCCGCCGCCGAGCTTCGACCCCCGGCGCGTCATCACGCAGGAGGCGTTCTCCGTGGCGCCGCACCTGCTGGGGCTGCCGCTCGCGCGTCCGTCGCGGCGCCTCGCGGCGATCCTCCTCGACCTGCTCCTGGTGGCCGTCCTGGCCAACGTGGGCGGCGCCGTGCTCTTCGGGCTGCTGGCCTCCATCGCGTTCTTCGTCTTCGCCTCGCGCAAGCTGGGCAAGGGCGGCGGCTTCTTCGGCAGGAGCGCGCGCTTCGCCTTCCGCTCCGTGGGCGCCGTCATCCTCTTCGGCGTCACCCTGAGCCTCATCCACCGCGTCGCCGGCGCCTTCGGCGGAGACGGCGGCGACGAGGACGGCGAGCGCCCGGCCGCACAGCAGGCCGGGCTGGCGGGCGGCGGGGGCCAGAGCGGCGACGTGCCGAAGCCGTCGCTCGGCGCCACGATCGGGATGATCGGCGGGATGGCCGAGCTGGAGGGCGCCGACGACACCACCGAGGCGCGCGCCGCGGCCCGGCGCATGGTGCGCGAGATGCGGAAGATGGGGATCTCCGACGCCGACATCCGCGACGCCGTCGTCCAGGCGGCCTCCGCGGGCGAGGAGGGCGAGGACGGCGGGTGGAGGCTCCGGGCGGTGGAGGGCGTGCTCCCCGGCGACTCCGTCCGCCCGCTCACCCCCGACTCGCTGGCCGTGCTCTACGCCGCCGCGGTGGGCGCGCGCGACTCGGCGGCGGCGGACTCGCTGGGCTCGCGCCTGGGCTCGGCGCTGGCGCGCGATTCGCTCGACGAGCTGCGCGGCAGCGTGCACGAGCTGCGGCAGAGCCGGGACGAGCTGCGTGGGGAGCTGGAGAAGGAGCGCGACCGCGGCTTCCTGCACTCGCTGCTCAAGTGGCTGGACGACCTGGGGCTCGGCTTCGGGTGGAACGCGCTGTACTTCACCGCGTTCACCGCGCTCTGGAAGGGGCAGACGCCGGGGAAGCGGCTCCTGGGGCTCCGCGTGGTGCGGCTGAACGGGCAGCCGATGACGCTGTGGATGAGCTTCGAGCGCTTCGGCGGCTACGCGGCGGGGCTGCTCACGGGGCTGCTGGGGTTCGTGCAGGTGTTCTGGGACCGCAACCGCCAGGCGATCCACGACAAGATCACGGAGACGGTGGTGATCCGCGAGCGCAAGGACGCTTCCGTGCCGCAGCCGGCGCCGCGCCCCGCGCCCTCGTACGGCGCGCCGCTCGGCGCCGGGGGGATCCGCAGAACGGGTCCGTGAGCTGGCCTCTGCCTTCCTGGCCGTGGTGGGTCACGCTCTTCTTCGTGGCCGGCGTCCTCGGCACCGTATCGGTCGTCGTCAGCCTCTTCTTCGCGCTGGGGCGCCGCCCCCGGCGCTTCACGCTCTACGAGCACCCCGACGTGGGCTCCGAGGCGTTCCTGCTGGGCGTCTCGGGGGTGGTGAACGCGTCGCTGCAGAGGGGCGGCACGGCGCGCGTGCTCAACAACGGGGTCGAGATCTTCCCCGCGCTCCTGGAGGCGCTGCGCGGCGCCCGGCGGAGCATCAACTTCATGACCTACATCTGGGAGCCGGGGAAGGTCTCCGACGCCATCCTCGACGTGCTGTGCGAGCGGGCGCAGGCCGGCGTGCAGGTGCGGGTGATGCTGGACGGGATGGGCGCATGGCGGGCGCCGCTCAAGCGCTTCCGCGAGCTGGAGGCGGCGGGCGGGCGGGTGCGCTGGTTCGCCGCCTTCCGCCTGGGGAAGATCGCCACCTTCTACAAGCGCAACCACCGCCGCGCCATCGTGGTGGACGGGAGGGTCGGCTTCACCGGCGGCGCCAGCGTGGCCGACAAGTGGATGGGCGACGCCCAGGACGAGAAGCACTGGCGCGACATCATGGTGGAGGTGCGCGGCTGCCTCGCCGGCAACATGCAGTCGGCGTTCGTGCAGCTGTGGACCAACACCACCGGCGAGATCCTGATCGGCGACGCCTTCTTCCCCGACGAGCCCGAGGAGGCGGAGCACCTCCCCGGCGAGGCGCTCGCCCGCCACGTCAACGTCGTCAGCTCCCCCGCCCAGGCGTCGCACCCCTTGCGCGTGTTCTTCTACACCTCGTTCGCCTGCGCGAAGGAGAGCATCTACCTCACCTCGGCCTACTTCGCCCCCGACCGCGACACCCGGCAGATCCTGATGGAGCGCGCGAGGAACGGCGTCGACGTGCGGCTGCTGCTGCCGAACCACTACACCGACGCCAAGGTGGTGCGCCTGGCCGGGCACCACTACTTCGAAGAGCTGCTGGCGGCGGGGGTGCGGATCTACGAGTACCAGACCACCATGATCCACGCGAAGATGGTGGTGGTCGACGGGAAGTGGTCGATCGTGGGCTCGGCCAACATGGACATCCGCTCCAAGGAGCTGAACCAGGAGAGCGTGATCGGCATCCTGGACCAGGAGTTCGGCACGCAGCTGGTCGACACCTTCTTCGCCGACCTGGAGCAGGCGAGGGAGATCCGCCTGCTGGAGTGGCGCCAGCGCGCGTTCGTGCAGAAGCTGGCGGAGCGATTCTTCGTGATGTTCGCGGAGCAGTACTGAACGGAAGTGCGTGAGTGCGTGAGTGCGTGGTGAAGGCTGTCGACGCGTGATGTTCCGTAGGGGCGAGCATGCGAGGCCGAGCACAGGCGGCATCGGCGCAAAATGCCGCCTGCCGCGCGTGAGCCGGCATCCGCCGGTCGAGGCAGTCCTCGCCCCTACGAATTCCTGATGAGACTCGCGAGAGCCTCACCTCACTAACGCACTAACGCACTCACGCACTTGCAGTTCCAGGGGCACGCGGCTTGAAGCAGCCGTTTGCCCCTGCGCGTTTTGCGGATGACCGGGAGGCGCGAGAAGTCCTGCGAGAGAAGGAGCATGGCGATGGCGACCGAGCTGCTGGAGCTGGTGCGGGGCAACCCGGAGACGCACATCCGGCGCGACGTGGAGTGCCTGCGGACGGGGATCGTCAACTGCTTCCTGTGCGGCGAGCCCGGCGCGGGCGACCGCCGCTGGACGCTGGTCGACGCGGGGATGCCGGGCTTCACCCGCACCATCCGCCGCGCGGCCGAGGAGCGCTTCGGCGTGGGCTCGCGGCCGTCGGCCATCATCCTCACCCACGGGCACTTCGACCATGTGGGCGCGCTCCCCGAGCTGGCCGAGGAGTGGGACGCGCCGGTGTACGCGCACCGCCTGGAGCTGCCGTACGTCACCGGGCGCTCGGCGTATCCGCCGCCGGACCCGAGCGTGGGCGGGGGGATGATGGCGCGGCTGTCGAAGCTCTATCCGCGCGGGCCGATCGACCTGGGGAACCGCGCCTGGCCGCTCCCCGAGGACGGCTCGGTGCCGGGGATGGAGGGGTGGCGCTGGGTGCACACGCCGGGGCACTCGCCCGGGCACGTGTCGCTCTTCCGCGACGAGGACCGGGTGCTGCTGGCGGGCGACGCCTTCGTGACCACGAAGCAGGAGTCGATGCTGGCGGTGCTGCGGCAGAGCCCCGAGGTGCACGGGCCGCCCGCCTACTACACCACCGACTGGGACCGGGCGAAGGCGTCGGTGCGGCTCCTGGCCAACCTGGAGCCGGTGGTGGCCGCCACGGGCCACGGGATGCCGATGCGCGGCGGCCCCCTGCGCTCGGCGCTGCACACCCTCGCCGACGACTTCGAGACGCTGGCCGTGCCGCGCGACGGGCGGTACGTGCGCGCCCCCGCCCTCTCCGACGCGAACGGCGTGGTGTCGGTGCCGCCGCCGGTGCACGACGGCCGGCTGCCGCTGCTGCTGGGGGTGGGCGCCGTGGCGGCGGTGGGCGTGGCGCTGGGCCTGCGCTCGCGGCGCCGCTGAGCGCGGGCCGGATCGGCGGCGGACGCGGCGCGGCGGCCGGGACACCCGGCCGCCGCGCCGTTTCGTCGTGGGACCGCCGGCGGGCTCAGCCGTCGCCGTTGGGGTCCATGGCGCCGCCGCCGGCGGCGCGCACGCTCGTGCTGCATCGCATCCGATCGTCTCCTTCGTGTCCGGTCAGCCGTTCGGGTCGACGCCAGCGCCCCGCCCGGCCCGGACCGTCGTCTGTGTTCGCATCGGGATCCTCAGTGGCTCAGGGATCATCCGTTGGGGTCGACGCCCGTGCCTTTTCCGGCGTGGATGCGTGTCGTCGCGCTCATCTCCACCTCGCTCAGGGCTTGCCGTTCGGGTCGATGCCCGCGCCTTTTCCGGCGCGGACCGTGGCTCTCACCTTCATCTCCCGCTCCGGGCTCCAGGGTCAGCCGTCAGGGTCGATCGCTCCGCCCTGCCCGGCCCGAATCGTCGTCTGGACCTGCATGGCCGCCTCCAGGTCAGGGCGTTCCGTTGGGATCGACGCAGGCGCTGTATCCGGCCCGGATCGTCGTGCGAACCTGCATGGCCGCCTCCTGGTCAGGGCTATCCGTTGGGGTCGATGCAGGCGCTGTATCCGGCCCGGATCGCTGCATGTACGTGCATGGCCGTCTCCTGGTCAGGGTTGGCCGTTGGGGTCCATGGCGCCGCCGCGGCCGGCGCGGACCGTCGTCTGGATCTGCATGGATTCCTCCCGGCTCAGAGCTTTCCGTTGGGGTCGACCGTGCCGCTGTAGGCGGCGCGGATCGCAGTCTCGAGGTGCATCGCTGCCTCCTTTGCTCATCCGTTGGGGTCGATGCTCGAGCCTGCTCCGGCCCGGATCGCGGTGTTGGCGTGCATCGCTGTCTCCGTGGTCAGGGCTTGCCGTAGGGGTCGAGGTGCGAGCCGTCGCCGGCCCGGACGAGCGTGCGGACGAGCATGGATGCCTCCCGTCGAATCAGGGTTTCCCGTCGGGGTCGATCGCCGAGCCGACGCCGGCCCGGATCGTCAGGCGTACGCGCATGGCTCCTCCAGGGTTGGCGCGGCACGATCAAATGTAAGCGGAAGGCGTTGCGGGCCAACGCGATGGGGATGGGCGGCGCGGCGGCCGTGTCGAGCGGATCGGGGGATGGGCCGGGCTGTGCGCACGGGGCATGTATGCGAAGCGCGGCGGCCGGACTCACCGGCCGCCGCGCCTGTTTCGCGTACGGGACACCCTGGCTCAGGGGCCGCCGTTGGGGTCCATGGCACCGCCGGTGGCGGCGCGCACGTTCGTGCTGCATCGCATCGAATCGTCTCCTTCGTGTGTGGTCAGCCGTTCGGGTCTACGCCGCCGCCCGCACCGGCCCGGACCGTCGTCCGGGTCTGCATCGGGAGCCGCCGTGGCCCGGGGGATCATCCGTCGGGGTCCATCCCGCAGCCGTACCCGGCGCGGACCGTGGCCTTCACGTTCATCTCTCGCTCCACCGCTCAGGGTTTGCCGTTGGGGTTGATGGCCCCGCCCTCTCCGGCGCGGACCGTCGCTCTCACGTTCATCGTTCGCCTCGCTCACTCAGGGCGTCCCGTTGGGGTTGATCATCCCGCCCTCTCCGGCGTGGACCGTGGCGCTCACTTTCATCCCGCCCTCCCGGTCAGGGTTTCCCGTTCGGATCGATCATCCCGCCGTGCCCCGCGCGGACCGCCGCTCTCACGCTCACCTCTCTCCTCCGTGGCTCAGGGTTTCCCCTCGGGGTCGATCATCCCGCCCTGCCCGGCGCGGACCGGCGTGCGGACGCGCATGGCCGCCTCCGTGGCTCAGGGGGTCCCGTTGGGGTCGATCATCCCACCCCGCCCGGCGCGGACCGTCGTGTCGACGCGCATGGCTGCCTCCGTCGGTCAGGGGGCGCCGTTGGGATCGATCATCGCGCCCCGCCCGGCGCGGACCGTCGTCTGGACGTGCATCGGCTTCCTCCGTAGGCTCAGTGCCTTCCGTCGGGATCGATCAGGCCTCCCTCTCCCGCCCGGATCGTGGAACGTACCGTCATCTCGCGCCTCCCGCGGTCAGCCGTTCGGGTTGATCGCGCTGCCTTCACCGGCGCGGACCGTCGTCTGGAGCTGCATGGCTTCCTCCCGCTCAGGGCTTTCCGTTGGGGTCGATCAGGCCGCCCTCGCCTGCCCGGACCGTTGCGCGGACGTGCATGGCTTCCTCCGGTCAGGGCTTGCCGTTGGGATCGATCAGGCCGCCCTGCCCGGCCCGCAGTGTCGTGTGCACAGGCATCGCCGGCTCCTGGTCAGGGTTTCCCGCTGGGGTCGAGCGTCACGCCCTGCCCGGCGCGGATCGTGGCGTGGACGTGCATCGCCTCCTCCGAGGTCAGGGTGTGCCGTTGGGATCGATGCCGGAGCCCTGCCCGGCCCGGATCGCGGTATCGACGTGCATCGCTGTCTCCCTCTGGTCAGGGACTGCCGTTGGGGTCGATGGCGGAGCCCTGCCCCGCCCTGGTCGCCGTGCCGACGTGCATCAGGCGCCTCCGCGGCGCGAGGTCAGCCGTTGGGGTCGATCTCCGAGCCGGCGCCGGCGCGGACGACCGTGCGGACGTACATGGGCGCCTCCCGTGGATCAGGGTCTTCCGTTGGGGTCCACCGTGGCGCCCTGCCCGGCGCGGGTCGCGGTGTCGACGTGCATCGCGGTCTCCTCTGGCTGAAAGGTTCAGCCGTTGGGGTCGATTCCCGGGCCGAGGCCGGCGCGGACGACGGTGTGACGTGCATGGATGCCTCTCGCGGGTCGGTGTTTCCTCGCCGGGCCGACGCCGCCCGGATCACACGGCTCCCCTCGGGCGGGGGCGCGGCGCATCCATTCTACGCGGAAGCGGCCGCGGGCGGCGCGCCCGGGGGGACGGGTCGCGGTCCCCCGGGCCGAGTCGAGCGGAGGCGGGCCGAGCCGTGGCCCCGACGCGAAGCGCGGCGGCCGGA
>DASVWD010000241.1 GCA_036389795.1 Longimicrobium sp. | reverse complement strand
CGCGCGGCGCGCCGGGGCCTGCCTGTTCGCCATCCTCGCGGGAATTCTGAGTGACGGTAGCAACTGCGGTTTCGGACCCGTTGATCCGCCGTCCGCGCGCGAAGGTTCCCCGCGCGGGCGGCGGCGGGGAGGATCAGCAGGAAGCACGCCGCGGCGGGGGAAAGTGCGAAGTGCGGGGTGCGAAGTGCGAAAGTACGGAAGTACGGAAGTACGGAAGTACGGAAGTACGGAAGTACGGAAGTACGGAAGTACGGAAGTACGGAACTGCTCGGGTCCGGCTCCGAATCCTGCTCCCGCGATATGTTCTCCCCCGCCCGCGCAGCGGGGGAGAGCCGGGGAGGGGGCACCCACCCGTGGGCCGCACCGATGCTGGATCGAAGCGCGCCGAGCGATTCCTCGTACTTCCGTACTCTCGTACTTCTCCCCCGATGCAAAGCGACAGGCCCGGGCTGGGGAGCCCGGGCCTGTCGTGGCGTCGCGGCGCGGATCGCCGGCGGTCAGTTCATGATCGCGGGCCTGGCGCGCGCGGCACGCCCTGTCCCGGCACGCTCGGTCCCGGCATCGCGCTCGGCACGCCGGGCGGGGCGCTCGGGACGCTCGGCGCCGCCGGCGGCGCGCTCGGCCTTGCGGCGGGCGCGGCCCTGCTCGCGCGTCTCCTCCAGCTCCGCCAGGAACTTCTCCGAGGCGGTGGCGAAGGCGCCCTGCTTGCGCAGCTCCGTGAGCAGCACGTCGGTGAACTCCTGCACCGCCCGGCGCAGCGAGCTGTCCGAGGCGTAGCCGCAGGTGTAGGCCACCGAGAGCACCGTCTGGCCGGGGTCGTCCAGCAGCTCGCAGGCGAGCAGCACGCGCATCCACGCCAGGATCCGGCGCGGCGGCGGCAGGTCGGCCTGCTCGGCCCAGCGCAGCAGGGTGCGCTCCGACAGCCGGAGCGACGCCGCCAGGTCGCGCCCGTGGCCGCCCTCGGCCACCACCTCGGCGGCGGCCATCAGCAGCGTGCGCGCGCGCCCCGACAGCGTGGCCGGCAGCGAGCGCTCCAGCAGGCTCTGCAGGGGCCGCCCCTGCGCGGAGCGCAGCCGGCGCGAGATGGCCTCCAGGGTGTCTTCCTCGTCGAGGGCGATCACCTCCTTGACCCCCCACTCGCCCAGCGTGCGCAGGTCGCGCATCCGGCCGCGCTTGACCTCCAGCGCGGCGATCACCGTGGCGGTGGGGAACTCCCACAGCATGGAGCGCAGCTCGGGCGCCAGCTCGGCCTCGGTGCCGTAGCTGTGCGTGTACGGGTCGACGACGACGAGGGCGGCGGGCGGCGACTCTTTTAGCGCCACTCGCAGCCCGTCCCAGTCGTTCACGAACTGGCTCTTGAAGCGCTGATTTCCGATCCGGCGCAGCCGCTCCTTGAAGATGTTGTCGGAGTGGAGCACCAGCAGCGGGCGGGCTACGGGTTGCATCGCGTGTCTGGTTTCGTCGGGTGAATCAGGATTCGTGGCCGCTCGCGTCATACGCGAGACGTACACAACCTAACTCCCCCCGCGCCCGCTGTCCAGCGTTTCGACCACTCCGTCCACGTGCGGCGGGGGTGGTTGATATACGGGTGGTTGAAACCACCCGCTGCAACGGCGCGAAGTCCGCCTGCGCGGACTGGATTCGGTGCGTTCCGCAGGCTCGGCGCGTCCAGCCAGCCCTGCCGGTCGAGGCATGCCTCGACCCTACGCACTCACGCACTCTCGCACTTTCGCACTCTCGCACTCACGCACTCCCAACCGTCCTCGCCGTAACAGATTCCGCGAACGGGTTGCATCAGATACGAGCGCGCTGTTATCGTTCGCGTCCGCGCGGTGGCCGCTCCGTCCTGGCGTTCCGCCGGCCGGTCCCGCCCTCCGCCCGCGGCACTTTCCCGCCCTCGACCCCCGCCGCCTCCCGCGGTCTGGAGAGGTGCGCATGACGGTCCACGACACCTCCGTCCTCCTCCCGCCGCCGGACTCCGGCGCGGTTCCCTTCGCCCCGGCGCCCGAGCTGGCCGCCTGGACGCACGACCTGCGTCCCTCCGTCATCGGGGAGATGATGGGGCTGATGGCGCGCCCCGGGGTGATCTCCTTCGCGCTGGGGCTGCCGGCGCCCGACCTGTTCCCGGTGGAGGAGTGGGCGCGCGCGGCGGAGCGGGTGCTGGCGTCGGACCCGGGCGCGCTCCAGTACCGCACCCCCCCGCGGCGCCTGCGCGAGCAGGTGGCGGCGCTCATGGCCGGGCGCGGGGTGCGCTGCCGCCCCGAGCAGGTGTTCCTCACCACCGGCGCGCAGCAGGCGCTCTCCATCCTGGCGCGGCTCTTCCTGGAGCCGGGGGGGACGATCGTCTGCGAGCGGCGCGTCTACATGGGCTTCCGCCAGGTGATCGAGCCCTTCCGCCCCCGCGTGCTGGCGGTGGAGAGCGACCTGGAGACGGGGATGGACGTGGACGCGGTGGAGGCGCTGCTGGAGGAGGGCGAGCGGCCGGCGTTCGTCTACTGCATCACCGACGGGCACAACCCGCTGGGGGTGAGCGTGAGCCTGGAGAAGCGCGCGCGGCTGGTGCGGCTGGCGCGCCGCTTCGGCGTGCGGGTGATCGAGGACGACGCCTACGGGCTGCTGCACTACGACCGCCCGCTCCCGCCGCTCAGGGCGATGGAGGAGCGCGGGATCTTCTACGTGGGCTCGCTCTCCAAGGTGATGGCGCCGGGCTTCCGCGTGGGCTGGCTGGTGGCGCCGGAGGAGATGATGGACGTGCTGGCCAGCGCCAAGGACGGCAGCGACATCGACACCTCCACCTTCGCGCAGGGGCTGGTGTCGGAGTACCTGGCCTCCGGGCGCTTCGGGGTGCACCTGGAGACGGTGCGCGCGGCGTACCGCCTGCGGCGCGACACCATGATCGCCGCGCTGGAGCGCCACTTCCCCGCGGGGACGCGCTGGAGCGTGCCGCGGCACGGGGCGCTGGTGTGGGTGGAGCTTCCCGGCGAGGTCGACACCACCGCGCTGCTGCGCGTGGCGCTGGAGGCGGAGGGCGTGGCCTACGTCCCCGGGAGCGCCTTCGCCGTGGACGGGGGCCGCGCCGGGGCCAGCGCCATGCGGCTCAACTTCTCGCACCCCACGGTCGCGCAGATCGAGGAGGGGATCGCGCGGCTGGGGCGCGTGGTGCGCGAGGCGGTGGGGTAGGGCTCGCTCCGCGGACGAGCGTCCGCGCGGCCGCGAGGGCCCTCACCCGCCGCCTTAGAGCGGCAACCCTCTCCCGACTTCGGGAGAGGGTGGACATGACGAATCGGTGCGGGGGCGGCGCGTTGTGGTCGGCTGTCCCCTGTACCCTGTCCCCTGTACCCTGCAGTTCCGCGGTTTTCTTCCCGTCGTCCTCCTGCCGTCTTCGAGATGACCGACGACCTCTCCGCCGCCTGCATCCACCGCCTCTTCGAGCGGCAGGCGGACGCCACGCCTCACCGGCCCGCCGTGCGCTGCCGCGGGGAGCAGCTCACTTACGCGGAGCTGGACCAGCGCGCCAACCGGTTGGCGCACCGGCTGCGCGCGCTGGGCGTGGGGCCGGAGGTGCCCGTCGGGGTGCTGCTGCCGAGGACGGCGGACCTGCTGGTCGCCATCTTCGCGGTGCTCAAGGCGGGCGGCGCGTACCTCCCCCTCGACCCTGCCTACCCGCCCGAGCGCATCGCCTACATGCTGGCCGACACGCGCGCGCCGGTGCTGGTGACGGACGCGGCGCGGGCGGGATCGGTCGCTGGCTACACGGGGGAGATCGTCCGGATCGACGCGGAGCGGGAGGAGATCGACAGGCTGCCCGCGGCGCGGCCGGACGCGGCAGTGCATCCGGAGAACCTGGCGTACGTCATCTACACCTCGGGCTCCACGGGCCGGCCCAAGGGGGTGCAGATCGAGCACAGGAGCGCCGTGCACCTCCTGCGCTGGTTCGAGCGCTTCTACCCGGCTGGCGAGCGGGAGACCATGCTCGCCGCGTCGTCGGTCTGCTTCGACGCCTCCATCCCCGAGCTCTTCGGACCGCTGGCGTCGGGCGGCACGGTGGCGCTGGTGGATAACGTGCTGGCCCTGGCGGGGGAGGTCGAGCCGGTGACGGCCGCCTTCGTGATCACCTCCGCCGCGGGGGAGCTGCTCGGCGCCGGGCGCCTGCCGCCCACGCTGCGCACCCTGGCCGTCGGCGGCGAGGCGATGGCGCCCGACGTCGCGGAGCGCCTGCGTGCGCTGGGGCGGTCGTGCCGGGTGATGCACTTCTACGGCCCCTCCGAAGACACCACCTACTCCACCGGCGGCGAGCTGACGCCAGGCGAGGGGCCGGTGAGCGTCGGCCGCCCGCTGCCGGGGAAGGCGGTGCACCTGCTGGATTCCGGGCTGCACCCCGTCGGCCCCGGCGAGGCGGGGGAGGTGTGGGTCGCGGGCGCCGGGCTCGCGCGCGGGTACGCCGGGTCGCCCGCCCTCACCGCCGACCGCTTCCGCCCCGACCCCCACGCCGGGGCGCCCGGCGCGCGGATGTACCGCACCGGCGACCTGGGGCGCCTGGACGAGCGCGGCGAGCTGGAGATCCTGGGCCGGGCCGACGAGCAGGTGAAGGTCCGCGGCTTCCGCGTGGAGCCCGGCGAGGTGGAGGCGGCGCTCCGGGCCCACCCTGCGGTGGCCGACGCGGCGGCGGCGGCGCGCGGCGAGGGGGGCGCGCAGCTCCTGGCGGCGTACGTCGTCCCCGCCGGCGAGGCGCCCGATCCCGGCGAGCTGCGCCGCTTCGTGGGCGAGCGGCTCCCCGACTACATGGTGCCGGGCGCCATCGTCTTCCTCCCCGCGCTCCCGCGCCTCCCCAACGGCAAGGTGGACCGCGCCGCGCTCCCCGCGCCCGCGCCGGCCGCCCGCGGCGAATACGTCGCCCCCCGCACGGAGGCCGAGGCCGCCCTCGCGGCGATCTGGGCCGAGGTGCTGGGCGTGGAGCGGGTGGGCGCCACCGACGCCTTCCTCGACCTGGGAGGCCACTCCCTCGCCGCGGTGCGGATCGCCTCGCGGGTGCGCGAGCGGCTGGGCGCGGAGCTGTCGCTGGCCGACCTCTTCGCCATGCCCACCGTCGCGGAGCTGGCGCGGCGCGTCGCGGCCCCGGCGGAAAGGGCGGCGGCCGCGATCCCCCGCGCTCCCCGGGAGGGGCCGATCCCGCTCTCCATCGGGCAGGAGGCCGTCTGGTTCTTCCAGCAGCTGGTGCCGGGGACGCTCTCGTACCACTTCCAGGCGGCGGTGCGCGTCTCGGGCGCGCTCGACGTCCCCGCGCTGGAGCGGACGCTCGGCGAGATCGTCCGCCGCCACGAGATCTTCCGCACCACCTTCCCCGAAGCCGACGGGGCGCCGGTGCAGCGCATCCACGCGCCCTGGGCCGTCCATCTCCCCGTCACCGATCTCGGTCATCTCCCCGAAGACGAGCGCGAGGCGGAGCTCCGGCGCCGCTTCCAGGCGGAGTTCCGGCGGCCGTTCGACCTGGCCGCGCTCCCGCTGGTGCGCTGGACGCTCTACCGGCTGGCCGACGACCGGCACGTCCTGCTGGTGGTGGAGCACCACCTGGTGCACGACGGCTGGAGCTTCGGGATCTTCCTGCGCGAGCTCGTCGCCCTCTACTCCGCCTTCCTGCGCGGCCTGCCGTCGCCGCTCCCCGAGCCACGGGTCCAGTACGCCGACTACGCCGCGTGGCAGCGCGCCTGGATGGAGACGGACGAGGCGCGCGAGCAGCTCGACTGGTGGCGCGAGAAGCTCGAGGGCGCGCCGCCGGTGCTGGAGCTCCCCGCCGACCGGCCGCGCCCGTCGCAGCTCACCGCCCGCGGCGGGTCGCTGCGGCTCGCGCTGCCGCCGCGGCTCTACGCGGGCGCCGACGCGTACGGCCGCGCCCGGGGGGTCACGCTGTTCATGACGCTCTTCGCGGCGTTCGAGGCGCTCCTGCACCGCTACACGGGCGAGGCGGACTTCTGCGTGGGAAGCGCGGTGGCGAACCGGCACGCCCGCGAGACCGAGGAGCTGGTCGGGATGCTGGTGAACACCATCCCGGTCCGCGCCGACCTCTCCGGCGACCCCGCCTTCCACGCGCTGGTGGAGCGCGTGCGCGGCGAGGCGATGGAGGCGTACGCGCGCGAGGAGGTGCCGTTCGCCCGCATCGTGGCCGAGGTGCACCCGGAGCGCTCGCTGGGGCACCTCCCCGTCTACCAGGTGGCGTTCAGCTTCCACCACGCGCCGTACCCCGAGCTGCGGCTCCCCGGGGCCACGCTGGACGTCGAGGAGGGGCTGGGGAACCAGTCCGCCAAGTTCGACCTGAACGTGATCGCCATCGTGCGGGCGCAGCAGGGGGCGGGCGACGAGGTGGTGATGATCTGGGAGTGGGCCGAGGACCTGTTCGACGAGTCCACCGTGCGCCGGATGGCGGGGCACTTCGAGACGCTGCTGGACGACGCGCTGGCCCGCCCGGACGAGCCGGTCTCCCGCCTGCGGCTGCTGCCGCCCGGGGAGGAGCGCCGGCTGGTGGCGCTGGGCGGCGCGCCGACGCCGTACCCGCGCGAGGCCACGGTGCACGCGCTCTTCCGCGAGCAGGCGCGCCGCACCCCCGGCGCGGTGGCCGTCCGCGACCGGCGCCGCTCGCTCACCTGCGCGGAGCTGGACGCCGAGGCGGGCCGGCTGGCGCGGCGGCTCCGCGCGCTCGGCGTGGGGCCGGAGAGCCGCGTGGGCGTGGCGATGGAGCGCTCGGCGGACATGGTGGTGGCGTTCCTGGCCGTGCTGCAGGCGGGCGGCGCCTACGTGCCGCTGGACCCCGACCACCCGGCCGAGCGGCTGGCCTGGGTGCTGGACCAGTCGCGGGCCGCCGCGCTGGTGGTGCGCGGCGAGGTCCCCCCTTCGCTCGCCTCCTTCGCCGGCCCCGTGGTCTCGCTCGCCGGGCTCGCCGGACACCCCGCGGAGGCGCTGGCGGACGGGGAGGGCGCCCCGGCGTTCGCGCAGTCGCTGGCGTGCGTGCTTTACACCTCGGGCTCCACGGGCACGCCCAAGGGGATCGCCATCGTGCACCGCGGCATCGTGCGCGTGGTGCGGGACAGCGACTACCTCCGGCTTTCCGAGACGGACGTGGTGGCGCAGGCGACCACGCCGTCGTTCGACGTGTCGCTGTGGGAGATCTGGGGGACGCTGCTGGCCGGCGGCCGCCTGGTGGTGTTCGAGCGCGAGGAGCTGCTCTCCCCGCCGGTGCTGGCCCAGCGGCTGCGCGAGGAGCGGGTGAGCGCGCTCTTCCTCACCCCCACGGCGCTCCGGCAGACGGTGGGCGAGGTCCCCGACGCGTTCTCCAGCGTGGCGCACCTGCTCCTGGGCGGCGAGGCGCTGGAGGCCCCGGTGCTGGAGCGCGTGCTGCGGGACGGCGCGCCGGGGCGCATCCTGAACGTGTACGGCCCCACCGAGAGCACCACCTACGCCTCGTGGCACGTGGTGGACCGGGTGGAGCCGGGCGCGGCGTCCGTGCCGATCGGCGTCCCCGTGGCCAACACGCGGCTCTACGTGCTGGACGAGGCGATGCGCCCGGTGCCCGAGGGCGTGGCCGGCGAGCTCTACATCGGCGGCGACGGGCTGGCGCGCGGCTACCTGGACCGGCCGGCGATGACGGCCGAGCGCTTCGTCCCCGACCCCGTCTCGGGCGAGGCGGGCGCGCGGCTCTACCGCACGGGTGACAAAGCGCGCTGGCTGGCGTCGGGGGTGCTGGACTACCTGGGCCGCCTGGACCACCAGGTGAAGGTGCGCGGCTTCCGCGTGGAGATCGGCGAGGTGGAGGCGGTGCTGCGCGCCCACCCCGCGGTGGCCGAGGCCGCCGTGGTGGTGCGCCGGGACGACGCGGGCGACCGCTGGCTGGCCGCGTACGTGGCGGGCGCGAACGGCCGGGCGCCGGAGCCGGCGGAGCTGCGCGAGGCGCTGTCGGCGCGGCTGCCGGCGTACATGGTGCCCTCGGCCTTCGTCGTGGTCGACAGGGTCCCCACCACGCCCTCGGGGAAGATCGACCGCCGCGCGCTCCCCGCCGCCGACGCCGCCGTCTCGGCCGCGCCCTTCGCCGAGCCCGCCACGCCCACCGAGCGGGTGATGGCGGAGATCTGGCGCGAGGTGCTGGACGTGGAGCGGGTGGGCGCCGACGACGACTTCTTCGACCTGGGCGGGCACTCGCTGCGGGCCACGCGCATCGTCTGGCGGGTGCAGACCCGGCTGGGGGTCAAGCTCGCGGTGGGGGCGATCTTCGCGAACCCCACGGTGCGCACCCTGGCGGCGCGGGTGGACGAGCTGCGCGGCCCCGCCCCCGTGGACGACGAGGCCCTGGTCGCGTGGATCGAGGGCCTCTCCGAAGAGGAAGCCGAGCGCCTCCTGGCCGAGGGCGCCGTCGGTGACGGCTGAGGGCGCCGGGACCACGCGGTCCAGAGTCGCGGCTCCGGGCCGTCTTCAAAGAGAGATGTCATTCCGAGTGGAGCCCGATGCGCCGATCTACCCTCGCCGCCGAAGTCGGCCGGGCTCCCGAGGAATCTACCCGCGGCTGCGGCGAGGCCGGATCAGTGCGCGGAGCCAGCCACGCCGCGGGGTGAGTAGATTCCTCGGGCGCCGCACGGCTTCAGTGTAATCAACGTCTTCGGCGATGCGGCGCCGCTCGGAATGACATACTTTCGGGGAGCCTGGTTGCACGCTGAGCTGATGAATTCGGCAAACCCACCGTTCCGCAGTTCTTCCCGCCCTTCCTTCCGTTTCCTCGAATGACCCACGATAGTTCCGCCGCCTGCATCCACCACCTGTTCGAGAGGCAGGCGGCCGCCACGCCCGACCGGCCGGCGGTGCGCTTCCACGGTGAGACGATTACCTACGCGGAGCTGGACGCGCGCGCCAACCGGCTGGCGCACCGGCTGCGCGCGCTGGGCGTCGGCGCGGAGGTGCCCGTCGGGGTGCTGCTGCCGAGGACGCCGGACCTGGTCGCCGCGCTGCTCGCGGTGCTCAAGGCGGGCGGCACGTACGTCCCCCTCGACCCCGCGTACCCGCCGGAGCGCGTCGCCTACATGCTGGCCGACACGCGCGTGCCGGTGCTGGTGACGGACGCGGCGCGGGCGGAATCGATCGACGGCTACACGGGGCGGGTCGTCCGCGTCGACGCGGAGCGGGAGGAGATCGACGGGCTCGATGCGGCGCGGCCGGACGCGGCGGTGCATCCCGAGAACCTGGCGTACGTCATCTACACGTCCGGCTCCACGGGGCGGCCGAAGGGGGTGCAGATCGAGCACCGCGGCACCGTGGCCGTGCTGCAGTGGCTGCGGAAGACGCTGTCGGACGAGGAGCGCGCGTCGGTGCTGGCCTCCACTTCGGTCTGCTTCGACGTCTCCATCGCCGAGATCTTCGGGACGCTCTGCTGGGGCGGCACCATCGTCCTGGTGGAGAACGCGCTGTCGCTGGCCACGCTGGAGGAGCCGGTCACGACCGCCTGCATGGTGCCCTCGGCGGCGGCGGAGCTGGCGCGGCTGGGCGCCGTCCCGCCGTGCGTGCGCGTGCTGGGACTGGGAGGCGAGCCGCTGCGCAACGAGTTGGCGCAGGAGCTCTACGCCCCCGGCCACGTCCGGCGCGTCCTCAACCTCTACGGGCCCACGGAAGACACCACCTACTCCACCTGCAAGGAAGTCGAGCCCGGCCGCGAGCGGGCGATGACCGTCGGCCGGGCGGTGGACGGGACGGCGGTGC
Source organism: Longimicrobium sp. (assembly GCA_036389795.1). Taxonomy (NCBI): domain Bacteria; kingdom Pseudomonadati; phylum Gemmatimonadota; class Longimicrobiia; order Longimicrobiales; family Longimicrobiaceae; genus Longimicrobium; species Longimicrobium sp. The sequence continues at coordinate 33,129 of DASVWD010000241.1, read as the reverse complement.
GCGTGCTGGACGAGCAGCTGCGCGAGGCCGCCCCCGGCGAGGTGGGCGAGGTGTGGATGTCGGGCGCGGGGCTGGCGCGCGGCTACCTGGGCGCGCCGGGGATGACGGCGGAGCGCTTCCGCCCGGACCCGTTCGCCGCGCCCGGCGCGCGGATGTACCGCACCGGCGACCTGGGCCGCCGGCTCCCCGACGGCGACCTGGAGTGCCTGGGTCGCATCGACCACCAGGTGAAGGTGCGCGGCTACCGCGTGGAGCCGGGGGAGATCGAGACGGCGCTCCTCGCCCACCCCGCCGTGCGCGAGGCGGCCGTTTCCACCTGGGAGGAGCGCGGCGAGCGGCGCCTGGCGGCGTACGTGGCCGTCGACGGTGAGAAGCCCTCCGCGGCCGAGCTGCGCGCCTTCGTGCGCGGGCGGCTGCCGGACTACATGGTGCCCGAGGCCGTCGTCTTCCTCCCCGCGCTCCCGCGCACGCCCAACGGCAAGGTGGACCGGCTGGCGCTCCCCGCGCCCGACCCCGCGCGCGACGTGGAGGCCGAGTACGTGGCCCCGCGCACGCCGGCCGAGGAGGCGCTGGCGGGGATCTGGGCCGAGGTGCTGGGCGCGGAGCGCGTCGGGGTGCGCGACGACTTCTTCGCGCTCGGCGGCCACTCGCTGCGGGCGGCGCAGATCGCGGCTCGGGTGCGCGAGCGGCTGGGCGCCGAGCTGCCGCTGGCCTCGCTCTTCTCGCTGACCACGGTGGAGGAGCTGGCGCGGCTGGTGGCGCCGGGCGACGGCCGGGGGGTGACGATCCCGCGGGCGCCGCGCGACGGGCCGCTGCCGCTCTCCTTCCCGCAGGAGGCGATCTGGTTCTTCCACCAGCTCGCCCCCGACATCCGCTCCTACAACTTCCAGGCGACGGTGCGCGTCTCCGGCGCCCTCGACGTCCCCGCCCTGGAGCGGGCGCTCACCGAGATCGTCCGCCGCCACGAGATCTTCCGCACCACCTTCCCGGCGGTGGACGGCGCCCCGGTGCAGCGCATCCACCCGCCGTGGGCCGTCCGTCTCCCGGTCGCCGATTTCCGTCATCTCCCCGGAGACGAGCGCGAGGCGGCGCTCGGGCGGCTGCTGGAGGAGGAGTTCGCGCGGCCGTTCGACCTGGCGGCGCTCCCGCTGGCGCGCTGGAGCCTGGCGCGGCTCGCCGACCAGGAGCACGTGCTCGTCTGCGTGGAGCAGCACCTGGTGCACGACGGCTGGAGCTTCGGCGTGTTCCTGCGCGAGCTGACGGCGATCTACTCCGCGTTCCTGCGCGGCGAGCCGTCGCCGCTCCCGGAGCTGGCGGTCCAGTACGCGGACTTCGCGGCGTGGCAGCGGGCGTGGATGGAGACCGACGAGGCGCGGGGTCAGCTCGACTGGTGGAAGCGCCGGCTGGAGGGGGTGCCCCCCGTGCTGGAGCTCCCCGCCGACCGCCCCCGTCCGCCGGAGATGAGCTTCCGCGGCAGCGGCTTCCGGCTCCGTCTCCCCCGGCACCTCTACGAGGCGGCGGACGGCTACAGCCGCGCGCGCGGGGTCACGCTGTACATGACGCTCTCCGCCGCGTTCCAGGCGCTCCTGCACCGCTACACGGGCGAGACGGACTTCTGCGTCGGCAGCGGCGTGGCCGACCGGCGGCTGCGCGAGACGGAGGAGCTGATCGGGATGGTGGTGAACACGATCCCGATCCGCGCCGACGTCTCGGGCGACCCGGCGTTCGAGGCGCTGGTGGACCGGGCGCGCGGCGCGGCGCTGGAGGCGTTCGCGCGGCAGGACGTGCCGTTCGCCGAGATCGTGGCCGCCGTGCACCCCGAGCGCTCGCTGGGGCACCTCCCCGTCTTCCAGGTGGCGTTCTCCTTCCACCACGCGCCGTATCCGGAGATGCGCCTCCCCGGGGCCGCGCTGGCGGTGGAGGAGGGGCTGGGGAACCAGTCGGCCAAGTTCGACCTGAACGTGGTCGTGATCCCCCGCGCGCAGCAGGGCGCGGGGCTGGACGAGGTGGTGATGATCTGGGAGTGGGCGGAAGACCTCTTCGACGCCGCCACCATCCGCCGGATGATCGGCCACTACCAGGCGCTGCTGGAGGACGCGCTCGCCCGCCCCGCCGCCCGCGTCTCGGAGCTGCGGCTGATGTCGGTCGAGGAGGAGCGCGAGGTGGTCCGCCTGGGCGGCGCGCCCACGCCGTACCCGCGCGACGCCACGGTGCACGAGCTCTTCGCCGAGCAGGCGCTCCGGACGCCGGACGCGGTCGCGGTGGCGCACCACGGCCGGACGCTGACGTACGCGGAGCTGGACGAGGCCTCGGACGCGCTGGCGCGGCGGCTCCGCGCGCTCGGCGTGGGCCCCGAAGACCCGGTGGGCGTGGCGATGGAGCGCTCGCCGGAGACGATCGCGGTCTTCCTGGGGGTGCTGAAGGCGGGCGGCGCGTTCCTCCCGCTCGACCCGGCCTACCCGCCGGAGCGGCTGGCCCTGATGCTGGCCGGCGCGCGCGCCGCCGTGCTCGTGGTCCGCGACGAAGTCCCCGCCTCGCTCGGCGGCTGGGCCGGCCCCGTGCTCTCGCTCGCGCGCGGCCTCGGCGGCGACGATCCCGGGCCGCTCGCCCCGGCCCCCGTCTTCCCCGAGTCTCTCGCGTGCATCCTCTACACGTCGGGGTCGACCGGGACGCCGAAGGGGAGCGGGATCGTCCACCGCGGGATCGTGCGGCTGGTGTGCGAGACGGACTACGTGCGGCTCGGACCCGGCGACCGCGTGAGCGAGGGGATCAGCATCTCCTTCGACACGGTGCTGTGGGAGGTGTTCGGCCCGCTGCTGAACGGCGGCCGGGTGGTGGTGCTGGACCGCGAGGAGATGCTGTCGCCGCCCGCCCTCGCGCGCACGCTGCGGGAGGAGGGGGTCGGCACGGTCTTCCTCCCCCCCGCCTTCCTGGCGCACGTGGTGGCGGAAGAGCCGGACGTCTTCGCCGGGATGGACGCGCTCGTGACCGGCGGCGAGGCGCCCGACCCCGCGGTGCTGCGGCGCATCCTGGACGGGCGCCCGCCGCGCCGGGTGCTGAACGTCTACGGCCCCACGGAGAACACCACCCTGTCCACCTGGCACGAGATCGGGCACGCCGAGCCCGGCGTCCCGGTGCCGATCGGCCGCCCGATCGCGAACTCGCTCGCCTACGTGCTGGACCCGGCGATGCGGCCCGCGCCCGTGGGCGTCCCCGGCGAGGTGTACGTGGGCGGCGACGGGCTGGCGCGCGGCTACCTGCGCCGCCCGGCGCTCACCGCCGAGCGCTTCGTCCCCGACCCCGTCTCGGGCGAGCCGGGCGCGCGCCTGTACCGCACCGGCGACCGCGGGCGCTGGCGGGCGGACGGCGCGCTGGAGTTCCTGGGCCGCTTCGACGACCAGGTGAAGGTGCGCGGCTTCCGCGTGGAGCCCGGCGAAGTGGAGGCCGTGCTGCGCGCCCACCCGGCCGTGGCCGAGGCGGCGGCCGCCGCGCGCGGCGCTTCGGCGCAGGACCGCTACCTGGCCGCCTGGGTGGTCCCCGCGCCGGGGACGGACTTCGACGCGGCCGCGCTGCGCGAGCACCTGGCCTCGCGGCTGCCTCCCTACATGGTCCCCTCCGCGATCGTCCGGATGGACGCGCTCCCGCTCACCCCCTCGCGGAAGATCGACCGGCGTGCCCTCCCCGCACCCGAGGCGTGTGCGTCCGTCCGCGGGTCCGAGCCGCCGGCCACGGCCACCGAGCAGGCGGTGGCGGCGATCTGGCGCGAGGTGCTGGAGGTGGAGAGCGTGGGCGCCGGGGACAACTTCTTCGACCTGGGCGGCCATTCGCTGCGCGCCACGCGGGTCGTCTCCCGGCTGCGCTCGCGGCTGGGGGCCGAGGTCCCGGTGGGCGCGCTCTTCGAGTATCCCACCGTCCGCGACCTGGCGGCGCTGGTCGAGGCGCGCCGCCGCCCCGCCCCGGCCGCCGACGAGACCCTGCTCGCCTGGATCGAGGGGCTGTCGGAAGAAGAAGCCGAGCGCCTCCTCGCCAACCAGATCCCATAGATCCTCGTGCGCCAGGCTGGGAAACCCCGGTCTCTCACAGAGGACACAGAGGACACAGAGAACTGCTTTTCCTCCGTGTCCTCTGTGTCCTCTGTGAGAGATTTGCAGTTTTCGGATCTTTGCAGCAGCCTCTATCCCTTCCTGCTGAAGACACGCGCCGGCGCCTCGCCCGGCTCGGGTGCGAACGGGTGCGCGGTGTGCGACGCGTCGTCCACCCACAGGCGCCCGCACGAAGAGCACTGCCACGCCTGGCGGAACATGCCCAGGCTGCGCAGCCGCATGCAGGCGGCCTCCTTCGCCCGCGCGGACGGCCCCGACCGCTCCACCGCCGCGTCCACCTCGTTCCAGAACGCCTCCCAGTCCTGGTCCGCGATGAAGTGCGCCTTGTGGGGGAGGGCGTCTCCGCCGTCGGAGATCAGGTAGCCGCACGCGCACTGGATCTTCATGGGCGAGTTCCGGTGGAGGCATGATGGCGGAGCAATCGACCGGCGCCCCAAGGTCACGCACGCCGGTCCGATCCGCCAGACTCCATGCCTCCCGCACGCCCGCTCGCGACGCGCGCCGGCCCTCCTCCCACGTGCGGTTGAAGCCTCGCCCACACGAAACTCACCCTCGCACCGAAGCTTGTCGGCGAGGCTTTCTGTAGTTGTAGCCGTGGCTTCAGCCGCCTGCGACACCCCGGTTCGCATCATTATCCTCGATCCTCGCCCCTCCTACTCCAGCAGTGGCCCGGCTTCTGCAGGATATCTATTCACACAAACGGTTGACTATTCATGGTTGCGGATATAAATTCTCTCCAATGAATAGGGATTCTGTCCTGCGCGTCGGCGTGCTCGGCGCGTCGGGATACGCCGGAAGGGAGGTGGTCCGCCTCCTGGCGGGACACGGGAAGTGCGAGATCGCCCTGGCTAGCTCCGAATCGGAGGCTGGGGCTTCTCTTTCACGGCTGGCGCGCGGCGCGCCCGACCTGCCGCTGGTGCGGGCCGAAGACGCCCCCCTCCACCGCTGCGACGCGGTGCTCTCGTGCCTGCCGCACGGCGAGTCGGCGCGGTGGGTGAAGGCGGCGCGCGAGGCCGGCGCGAAGGTGGTGGACCTGTCGAACGACCTGCGGGTGGTCGGCCCCGGCACGCCGGAGTGGGGGCGCGGCGCCGTCTACGGCCTCCCCGAGCTGCACCGGGCGCGGATCGCGGGGGCGGAGCTGGTGGCCAACCCGGGGTGCTACCCCACCGCCGCGCTGCTCGCGCTGGCGCCGCTGCTGCGCCGGGGGATGGTCGCCGGGCCGGTGATCGTGGACGCGGCGTCGGGGGTGACGGGGGCGGGGCGCTCGCCGAAGCGCGAGATGCTCTTCGCCGAGGTGGCCGAGGACTACCGCGCCTACTCCGTCGGCAACGTGCACCGGCACCTGGCCGAGATGCGCGACCAGGCGGCGGGGCTGGCGGGGCCCGGCGGGGCGGCGGCGCCGGAGCTGGTCTTCACCCCGCACCTGCTGCCGGTGAAGCGCGGGATCCTGGAGACGATCCACGTCACCCTGCGCGAGCCGCTCCCGGGCGACCCGGCGGAGCTGTGGGAGGCCGACTACGCGGGCGAGCCGTTCGTCGACGTCGTCACCGGCCGGCCGCCCACGCTGGCCGACGTGGTGGGGACCAACCGGGTGGCGCTCGGGGTGGCGGCCGTGGCGGGCGTGGCGGCGCCGATGCTCACCGTGTTCGCGGCCATCGACAACCTGGTGAAGGGCGCGGCCGGGCAGGCCGTGCAGAACCTGAACCTGATGTTCGGCCTCTGCGAGCGGGAAGGGCTGGCGTGAGCGCGGGGGCCGTGGTGGTGAAGGTGGGCGGCCACGAGGTGGACGACCCCGCCTGGCTGGAGCGCCTCGCGCGCGCGGTCGCGGCCCGGGACGGGGGGACGGTGATCGTCCACGGCGGCGGCAAGGAGGTCTCCGCGCTGCAGCGGACCCTGGGCGCCGAGCCGGAGTGGCGCGACGGCCTGCGCGTGACCACGCCGGAGACGATGCGGGTGGTGGCGATGGTCCTCTCCGGGCTGGTGAACAAGCGCATCGTCTCCGCGCTCGTCGGCGCGAAGGTGGACGCGCTGGGGGTCTCGGGCGAGGACGCGGGGCTCATCCAGGCCCGCCCCTCCCACGGCGGCGCGCTGGGGCGCACGGGCGAGGTGGTGGCGGTGCGGGCGGAGCTGCTCTCCGGCTGGCTGGCGCAGGGGCTCACCCCGGTGCTCTCCCCCGTGTCGCGGGGGCCGGACGGCGGGCCGCTCAACGTCAACGCCGACGAGGCCGCCGCCGCGGTGGCGGCGGTGCTGGGGGCCGCGGAGCTCCTCTTCGTCTCCAACGTCGCCGGCGTGCTGGCGGACGGCGCGGTGGTCGGGGAAGTCGCCGCCGAAGAGGTGGAGCGGCTGATCGAGGAAGGGACGGCGGCCGGGGGGATGGCGCCCAAGCTCCGCTTCGCCGCGAAGGCCGCGGCCGCGGTGGGGCGGGTGCGGATCGGCGGGGTGGAGATGCTGGACGACACACGGGCGGGGACCTGCGTCACCGCGGGGGCGCCGCCGCTGGCGAGAAAGGCGCTAGGATGACGACTGCCACGCTGGATGCCACGGGCGCGCTGCTGGAGGTCTACAAGAGGAGCGGCCCCGTGTTCACCGCCGGCCAGGGGTGCCGGCTGATCGACGAGGACGGGCGGGCGTACCTGGACTTCACCGCGGGGATCGCGGTGAACGCGCTGGGCTACGGGCACCCGGCGATCGCCGCGGCGATCCGCGAGGCGCTGGAGGCGGGGCTCATCCACACCTCCAACCTCTTCCACACCCGCCCCGCGGCCGAGCTGGCCGAGTGGCTGGCCGAGCGCTCGTTCGCCGACCGCGTCTTCTTCTGCAACTCGGGGGCGGAGGCCAACGAGGGCGCGCTGAAGTTCGCCCGGCGCTGGGCGCGCGAGCAGGGCGGCGAGCACAAGGCCGAGATCGTCGCCTTCCACGGCGGCTTCCACGGGCGCACGATGGGCGCGCTGGCGGCCACCGACCGCCCCGCCTACCAGGAGCCGTTCCGCCCGCTGATGCCCGGCGTGCGCTTCTGCGACGTGGGCGACACCGCCGGGGCCGACCGGCTGATCCGCGCCGACCGGACGGCGGCCGTCTTCATCGAGCCGGTCCAGGCCGAGGGCGGCGTGCTCCCCGTCCCCCCGGCGTTCCTCAAGACGCTGCGCTACCTGTGCGACGAGGCCGGCGCGCTGCTGGTGTTCGACGAGGTGCAGGTGGGGCTGGGCCGCACGGGGACGCTGTGGGCGCACGAGCAGGCCGGGGTCACGCCGGACCTGATGACGCTGGCCAAGCCGCTCGCCGGCGGCCTGCCGATGGGCGCCGTGCTGCTGACCGAGCGGGTGGCCGCGGCGATCCAGCCGGGCGACCACGCCACGACCTTCGGCGGCGGGCCGCTGGTGGCGAGCGCCGCGCTGGCCGCGGTGCGCACCATCGGCGACCCCGGCTTCCTGGCCGAGGTCCAGCGCAAGTCGCACCTGCTGGCGAACCATCTTCAGCAGCTGGTGACGCGCCATCCGTCCATCAAGGACGTGCGCGGTGCGGGGCTGCTCTGGGGGATCGAGCTGGACGGGCCCGCCGCCCCCGTGGTGGCGCGGGCGCTGGAGGCCGGGCTGCTGCTCTGCACCGCCGGCCCGAACGTGGTGCGCCTGGTCCCGCCGCTGGTGGTGGGCGACGACGAGCTGGCGCAGGCCGTGGACATCCTGGACGAGGTGCTCTGATGATGCTGCTCGAGACCGCTTCTGCCGTGGAGCTGGCCGGCAGGGTGTTCCCGGGGGGCGCCCCGGGGCTCGCGGTGCCCCCCGCCGTGGTCGTCCGCCCGGCCCGCGTGGCCGACATGCTCCAGGTGGAGCCGCTCATCAACGGCTTCGCGAAGCGCGAGCTGATGCTGCCGAAGACGGTCGAGCAGCTGAGCCGCAACTTCCGCGAGTTCGTGGTCGCCGAGCACGAGGGGCGCGTCATCGGCTGCAGCGCGCTCCGGGTCTACACCCCGCAGCTGGCCGAGCTGGGCTCGCTGGCGGTGGACGAGGGCGCGCACGGGCTGGGGGTGGGCCGCAAGCTGGTGACGGCGATCGAGGCCGAGGCGCGCCGCCACGGGATCGGGACGGTGTTCGCGCTCACGCTGCAGGACGTCTTCTTCCACAAGCTGGGCTACCGCACCGTGCCCAAGGAGATGTTCCCGCTGAAGGTGTGGTCGGACTGCCGCAGCTGTCCCAAGCTGCACGCGTGCGACGAGATCGCGGTGGTGAAGGAAGTGATTTAGTCCTTAGTCCTTAGTGCTAAGTGCGAGAGATTCGGAGTGAGTCACTAAGGACTAAGGACTAAAACACTAAGGACTTAGGACTCCCGTAGAACGAGCAGCAGCAACCGTGGACATAAACCGGGGGATCGCGAAGATGCCGAACAACACCATCGTCCTCGCCTACTCGGGCGGCCTCGACACCTCGATCATCGTCCCCTGGCTGAAGGAGAACTACGGCGCCGACGTGGTGTGCGTGGCGGCCGACGTGGGACAGGGCGACGAGCTGGAGGGGCTGCAGGCCAAGGCGCTCGCCTCGGGCGCGAAGGCCTGCTACGTGGAGGACCTGCGCGAGACGTTCCTCACCGAGTTCGTGTGGCCCACGCTGCGCGCCGGCGCCGTCTACGGGCGCAAGTACCTGCTGGGCACCTCGATGGCGCGGCCGATCATCGCCCGGCGGCAGGTGGAGGTGGCGCGGCAGATCGGCGCCGACACGCTGGCGCACGGCTGCACGGGGAAGGGCAACGACCAGGTGCGCTTCGAGCTCACCTACGCCTGCCTGGCCCCCGAGATGAAGGTGGTCGCCCCCTGGCGCGAGTGGGACATCCGCTCCCGCGAGGACGCCCTCGACTACGCCGCCGCGCACGGCGTCCCGGTCGCCGCGACCCGGGAGAAGATCTACTCGCGCGACCGCAACATCTGGCACGTCTCGCACGAGGGCGGGCCGCTGGAGGACCCGGGCTGGGAGCCGACGGAGGACATCTTCCTCCTCACCCGCGCACCGTGGGATGCGCCGGCCAAGCCCGAGTACGTGACCATCACCTTCGACAGCGGCTACCCCGTCGCGGTGGACGGCGAGGCGCTCTCGCCGGTGGCGCTGCTGGAGCGGCTGAACGAGGTGGGCGGGCTGCACGGCGTGGGCCGGGTGGACCTGGTGGAGGACCGCATGGTGGGGATGAAGTCGCGCGGGATCTACGAGACGCCCGGCGGCACGCTCCTCTACCTGGCGCACAGCGAGCTGGAGCAGCTGGTGCTCGACCGGCGCACGCTGGCGCTCAAGGACGCCGTCGCCCCGCGCTACGCGGACCTGGTCTACGAGGGCCGCTGGTGGACGACGGAGCGGGAGGCGATGGACGCGCTGGTGGACGTCACCCAGCGGCGGGTCACGGGCGACGTGCGCCTGAAGCTGTGCATGGGGAGCGCGACCGTTGCCGGCCGCACCAGCCCGTACTCGCTGTACGACGAGCGCTTCGTCACCTTCGGCGAGGACGACGTCTACGACCAGGCCGACGCCGCCGGCTTCATCCGCCTCTTCGCGCTGCCGATGCGCGTGGGCGCGCTGAAGGAGCAGGAGCGCGCCGCGGCGGGGCCGCGGCTGCTGGACGTGGCGGCGGACTGAACGGGAAGTGCCCAGTGCCCAGTGCCCAGTGCCCAGGAAAGGGGCCTCGGCGCGGAGCACTGGGCACTAGAACCTGGGCACTTTTTCGTCTACGCGAGGCACCGATGACCGACACCGCTCTTTCGCTCGCCACGGAGCCGATCCCCGCCCCCCGCCTCTGGGGCGGCCGGTTCGCGGCCGAGCCGGCCCAGGAGATGGACCGGCTCAACCGCTCGCTCCCCGTCGACCGCCGCCTCTGGCGCGAGGATATCGCCGGGAGCCAGGCGTGGGCGGGCGCCATCGCCGCGGCCGGGGTGCTCACCCACGCCGAGTGGCTGGCCCTCTGCGCGGGGCTCGACCGCGTGGCCGCGCGGCTGGAGCGGTGGACGGAGGACGACTGGAAGGCGGCGCCCGACGAGGACGTGCACTCGCTGGTGGAGCGCCTGCTCTACGAGGAGGCGGGCGACGTCGCCGGGAAGCTGCACACCGGCCGCTCGCGCAACGACCAGGTGGCCACCGACTCGCGCCTCTGGGCCTTCGGCGCGGTGGCGCGGCTCGACGCGGCGCTGCGCGACCTGCAGCGCGCCCTGCTGGAGCAGGCGGAGTCGCACCGGGCGACGGTGATGCCGGCGTACACCCACCTGCAGCGCGCGCAGCCCGTGTCCGCCGCGCACTGGCTCCTCTCGCACGCCTGGCCCCTGGCGCGCGACCGCCAGCGGCTGGCCGAGGCGCGCGAGCGCGTGGCCGTGCTCCCGCTCGGCTCGGGCGCCATCGCCGGGTGCCCGTTCCCGGTCGACCGCGTGCTGCTCAAGGAGACGCTCGGCTTCCACGGCGTCTCGGCCAACTCCATCGACGCCGTGGCCGACCGCGACTGGGTGGCGGAGCTGCTGTTCGTGGCCGCGATGGTGGGGGTGCACCTCTCGCGGCTGGCGGAGGACCTGGTGCTCTTCTCCTCGCAGGAGTGGGGCTTCGTGACGCTGTCGGACCGCTTCTCCACCGGTAGCTCGCTGATGCCGCAGAAGCGCAACCCCGACGCCATGGAGCTGGCCCGCGGCAAGGCCGGGCGCCTGATCGGCGGGCTGACCGGGGTGCTGGCGACGCTCAAGGGGCTGCCGTCCGGCTACAACAAGGACCTCCAGGAAGACAAGGAGGCCCTCTTCGACGCCTTCGACACCCTGGAGTCGCTCCTTCCCGCCGTCTCCGGCACGGTGCGGACGATGGAGATCGACGCCGGGCGCTGCCGGGCCGCCGTCGACGCCGCCATGCTGGCCACCGACCTGGCCGACTTCCTGGTGCGCCGCGGCGTGCCCTTCCGCGAGGCGCACGGCACGGTGGGCCGCCTGGTGCGCGCCGCCGAGGAGCTGGGGTGCGGGCTGAACGAGCTGGAGCCGCGCGTCTTCGCCCGCCTGTCGCCGCACTTCGAGGGCGCCGACTTCGCCGCGCTCTTCTCGCCCGAGGCGTCGCTCGCCGCCCGCTCCGGCACCGGCGGCACCGCCCCCGACGCCGTCGCCGGCCAGATCGCCGCGCTCCGGCTGCACCTGTAGATCGAAGCCGGACCGACGTGAGAGCGGGAGCCGCGAGCCACCCTCGCCGCTCCCGCTCTGTTCGTTAGGTGAGATCTGGAAATGTTTCACACGGAATCAAGGGAGTCAGCAGAGTCGTTTCTCCGTTGACTCCCTGGCAGCAATCCGGCACTGCAGGACTAGCCGCGGGTCACCGCCCTGAATGATATCAAACAGCGAGTTGCGCTGCCGGTGCTTGCCGTGCCGACGGCGACGAGTCCCGCGGCGGGTAGCGGCGCACGGCTGGCAAAGCTGCTCGGCATGGCGCTGATCCTGGCGCCGATGGTGTACCGCGCGTTTGTCCGCCGACGCAACGCATCCGCCGCCGGCCCTCTGCGCTTGAGGCCGCGGCTCCGCTCCGGACGCCAGTCCCTCCCGCTCACTGCCGCCTGCCTTCCCGGTGTCCCTTCGACGCGGGTACCAGAATCCTTGCATTTGTGGCTGCTGGGCGCGTATATGCCTGAATCGGCCTTTCCGTATCATCCATCTCTTTCATTGAGGCTCCTTCATGGCAAACGGTACCGGATGGTTCAGCAAGCTGCTGGCAGGCACCGGAGCGCCGGCCCCCGCGGCCGCACCGGACATCCAGGAGCTGATTGACGAGGCGGTGGCGAAGAAGGTCGCGCCGCTCGTCCAGACGCAGGTGACGCACAGCGTCGGGACCGCCGCGACGCAGGAGATGCTGAAGGCGGCGATCGGGCCGATGGTTCAGGGAACCCTGCAGGCGGGGATCGCCGACCACCTTGCGACCTACAAACCGCCGCAGCTCTTCCTGCATTCCGGCGTGCAGAAAGCCGCCCTCACCGCCTTCCCCGGTTTCACGGCCGGAATCGCCCAGGCCGGCTCCCCCCTGCAGCAGCTGCTCAACAACCCGCCCGTCCTGAGCCACTACGCCACCCAGCATAGCGACGGGCGCCGCGTGCCCGTGGTGCTGGCGCTGGTGCGCGACACCAGCGGAAATACCCTGCCGGGAATCGGGCTGCGGCTGGTGGAGCACACGAAGTTCCAGGTGGGCACCGCGGCACGGGACGCAGTCGGCCTGGTGGCGACGATCACGACGACCCTGCCCCACAACCTGGTGGTGGGGGACAGTGTGACCGTCCAGACCGGGGACGCGAGCTTCGACGGCGCGGTCACCGTGATCCCCACCGTTCCCGCCGCGCCGAACACGTTCAGCTACGCGAACCCGGGCCCGCCATCGGTGACGGCCACGTTCGCACCAAGTGCGCAGGCCATCCGCACCAAGCTCGTGGACCTCACCACCACCAACTCCATCGGCCTGGCGCTGCTTCGCTTTCCCACGCGCGCCGCAGGCACCGCCAGCGACGGCGAGGTGTCGCTGCTGGACCTCACGCAGTCGCAGCTGGTTACGGTTCCCGCCACCACGCAGCACGTGCTGGTGGAGTTCATCGTCCCGAGTCTTCCGACCTCGCTGCTTCCCACGATCGACAACCCGCTGGAGCGCCTGCCGAGCGACTTCACCGTGGAGCTGTGCGAGGACGTCACGCGCCTGATGGGCCGCCTTCCCGACCCCGTCCTGGGCAACCTGGCGGCGCCCGACGACTTTCGCTCCGGGCGCACGCGTCTGGTGCGGCGGCTCACCGTCCCGCGCATCAGCGTGGGGGCGGACGTGAAGTCCATCGCCCGTGCGGGGGCCGTGGCCGTCGCCACCATCGTCACGGAGACGCCCCACGGCCTGGCGCCCGGCGACAAAGTGAGCATCGGCGGCACGGCCGACGCCAGCTTCCACGGCACCTTCACCGTCACCGCGGTCCCCTCGCCCACCACCTTCACCTACGCGAACCAGGGAGGGGACGTCCTGCCCACCGCTTCCACGGGCCTGGCGCGGCGCAACCCGCCCCGGCGCTACCTGGTGCGGTTACGGCAGGAGTGGATGCTGCTGGGATACACGCTGGGCGAGATCACCGCGGTGGACGCGCTGGACCCGGGAAAGATCGTGCAGGACGTGGTGCGCACGGCCGAGCAGGCGGCGGAGCGCGTGACCGAGTCGGTGGACCAGGCCACCGCGCTGGCACAGGAACTGGTGCGCAACGTGATGAACCAGGCCTCCAGCGTGGACACGCTGCTCGACGTGGCCACCCGCTCGGAAACCCGGGTGAGCGCCAGCGGCTTCGGCAGGCTGGGCGGGAAAGGGGTCGGCAGGCTGGGAGGCGTGCTGGGATCCGTGGGCGCGGCGATCGGCGGGCTTTTCGGGGGCAGTTCCGGCGCCGAGCTGGGGGTCCGCACCGGGGCCGGCCTCTTTGCCGGGGCCAACACCACCAGCCGGGTGAACACCTCGCTGCAGGTGAACTCGCTGCTGCAGACGGCCCGTTCCGAGGTGAACCGCACGGTGCGCATGGCGTCCAGCGCGCTGCGCGACCTGCAGACCACGGCGGCGCGGCAGGTGGGGCAGGTGTCGCCGCTGCTGTCGCGCGTCTCCAACCTGCTGCACTGGACGGTGTACGAGAACTATGCCGTGAGCACGCACGTGGAGGACGTGGTGGAGGTGACCAGCGTGCGCGTCGCCGCACCGGCGCAGGGCCCGCTGCAGCCGCTGTTCACGGACGAAGAGATCGCCTTCGAGTACCGCCGGCTCTTCGAGCCGGCCCTGCTGGAGCCGCGGCTGGCCCCGCACTTCGACGTGCTGGGGAACGCCGTCGTCAACCGGCTGGCGGGCGGCGCGCCCATCTCGGCGGTGCACGTGGCCGTCGACTACTCCGCGACGCTCTTCGAAGCCGACCTGAGCATCGCCATCGGCGACCAGACCGTGACGGTGCGCCTCACCCCGGGCGCGGGAAGCGTCCGCCGCTGGCTGGCGATCACCCCCACCCTTCCCGGCGTGCTGGGGGAGGTGGACCTCTCCCTGAGCCTTCGTCCGCCCGTGTTGCCGCTGTCGCTGCTGGGGTCCAACCTCGGTCAGATCTTTGCCAGCGCCAGGGTGACGGTGAACCAGCTCCGCTTCTGGTTCGGCGGATCGCCCGCGACGGCGCCGGAGCAGACGGAGACCTTCGCGACGGGGCTGGAGGTGACGGTGGCCGCGCCCAACGCCACCCAGAAGCGCGAGCTGAACCCCAATCCGCAGTTCATCGACACGTCTCACAACCCGCTGTTTCGCCACATCAACCGCAACCGCACCTACTACTTCGGCATCCTGGCGCAGGAGGCGCAGGCGTCCCCCGCCCTGCGCGACGACGCCCCGGAGCTGGCCAACTTCGATGGCGACCATGCGCTGTGGCGGCTTCCCATCGTGGGCTTCGAGGGCGACCGCGCCCTGGTGATCTCCGACGTGCGGCCCGACGACCCCGACGCGGCCAACCTGCTGGCGGACGTGGGCGCCGCGACCATCGTGCAGCTCGCGGCGCCGGGCGCGTACGGCGAAGCGCTCAAGGGGCTGCTGACGCTGCTGAACGTGGACCCCGACAAGCTGGTGGACGAGGCCAGCCTCATCCACCCGTCGCTCCTGCCGGTGCCGCCGGGCGTGGCGGTACCGGGCGGAGTGGGCGGACTGGGGGGAATCGGACCTGCCGGCCCCCCGGGACCGATTGGACCGATCGGTCCAATCGGCCCGCAGGGGCTCGCCGGCGTGCCCGGGGCTGCCGGTGTGCCCGGTCTGCCCGGTGTGCCGGGGGTGCCTGGGGCTGCCGGTCTGCCCGGTCTGCCCGGTCTGCCGGGGGTGCCCGGTCCCATCGGTCCCTAGGGGCCCAGCCTCTGAAGCGTCTTCGCCCGCCTGTCGCCGCACTTCGAGGGCGCCGACTTCGCCGCGCTCTTCTCGCCCGAGGCGTCGCTGGCCGCGCGTTCCGGCACCGGCGGCACCGCCCCCGACGCCGTCGCCGGCCAGATCGCCGCGCTCCGGCTGCACCTGTAGATCGAAGCCGGACCGACGTGAGAGCGGGAGCCGCGAGTCACCCTCGCCGCTCCCGCTCTGTTCATTGTTCCGTTCGCTGTCATTCTGAGGCCCGGCCACACGGAACCGGCATCGGCACGAATGACCGCAGGGCCGAAGAATCTTCTCACCTTGGCAGGTGGGTTGGGCGCGGCAGCGGCACGGATGCCCGCCAGGCACATCCCCCGATCGGCCTGTCGTTCAGCCGAATCCGGATGAAACAACCTGGCGATCGAGGGATGAAGCGCAGTCGCCATCCGTGCCGCTGCCGCGCCCCACCTACGTGGCGGCGGCTGGTAGATC
The DNA here is from genome assembly GCA_036389795.1 of Longimicrobium sp. Classification (NCBI taxonomy): domain Bacteria; kingdom Pseudomonadati; phylum Gemmatimonadota; class Longimicrobiia; order Longimicrobiales; family Longimicrobiaceae; genus Longimicrobium; species Longimicrobium sp. The sequence goes on along the minus strand of DASVWD010000241.1, from coordinate 17,684 downwards.
CTTCGGCCCTGCGATCATTCCAGCATTTTGCTGGCGCTGTGTGATTGGGCCTCAGGATGACAGCCAGCACCGGCTGATCATCCGGTCTTCATCAATCCGCCCGCAACGCCACCAGGGGGTCCACCCGGGTCGCCCGCCGCGCGGGGAGCCAGCTCGCCAGCAGCCCCGCGGCGGCCACCCGGAGCGCACTCCGACCGCGATCAGCACCGCCCCCTGGCCCAGCACCAGCCGCAGCACCGCCCCGCTTCGGTACCCCGGCTCCGGGTCCATCCTCTAAAGGCGGGGTGCTCGTCGGCGCCGGGACGCGAGCACGGCACACCCGCCGCACCAGCGGATTCGACCGCATCTCGGTCCACTCGTCCACGCCGTAGCCCTGAAGCACGACGCTGTCCGCCCGGACGTACGCGACGCGTCCCAGCCGCACCCGAGAGCGCCGGCAGTCGAAGGCGAAGTGATTCAGGGAGTAGTCGAAGGGAGTGTTCTCGATCGTCAGGGAGAGGCGGGATACGACCTTGACCCACGCATAGCGGAGCGTATCCACCGCCTGCACGGTCTGTGGATCGAGCAGGTACTGCTCTCCCAGAAGGGTCGAATAGACGTGAGTGAAGCGGGAAGCCGGCTCCAGCGGCGGGAGCGGGGCCGGGACGGGAGGGGCTGAGCCGCGGACCCAGGCGGGTGGGAAGTCCTGCGCCCCCCCGACGCCGTTGAATGTGCCCGCCGGCGCCGCCGCGCAGACGGCCGCCACGGTGGAAGCACCGACGCTCGAATCTGCCGGCTCCGTCCAGCGTCCATTCGAGCCCGTCTCCCAGATCACCCGACCGCCGGCCACGTTGGCGCCGTGGACCGTCTCGAACCGCCGCTCGGGACAGGAATAGCGGTTCCGCTGGAACTGGTGCTCGTACGACGGCTTCCCCGCGCCGCCAGCGGTGCGGGGCGTGACCCGTACCCATGCCAGCCGGTACCGGCCCTCCGGAATGACGGACCCTAGATCCACCGCGTGGACGTGATCCGCGGACGCCGCCACCCGGGTCCAGCGGCTATCCGGCAGACTCAGCGGCACGGGCTGCGGCCCGGTGTTCTCCGGGCACCGGGCCACCGGGCGCAGCAGAGAGATGGTCAGCGAACGGGTGGCACCCGTGCCGGCAGACCCCACCGACAGCGTCGTGCCCCCGGACCCCGCCCGGCACTCGACGAAGCGCGCCACCCCCGTGGTATCGTCCTTCAGGAGGGTGAACCCCGGCAGTACCCGCGACAGCTCCGCAACGAGAGACCCGGCGCGGCGATCGAGAGACGCCGGGGGTTCGGGATCCATCACGGCAACGTAGCGGGTCCCCTCGGGCGAGGTCTCGACCCGCGCCATGCGGGCTTCCGGGAAGAGGTACGTACTGGAGCGGACTCCCGGGCCCAGGCTATCGACGCCGGTGATGTCCTCGAAGCGACGCTCGGACGAGCCGACCAGGAACCGGAAGTGATCGGCCAGGGGCGCGCTGGGCGCCGGCTGAGCGGCCACCGGGGCGGACATGAGCAGGAGGAGGAATGCAGCGTATCGCACGGGTGATCGAATGAAGGGCCGGGGGTGGCCGGGGCGGCTCCGGAAAATACGACGGGCGCCCGGTAGGCCGCCCCCGTCAGCTCGTTCCGGAAACCCCGGGTTCCAGCGTCGTCCGGGTCGCCGACTTTTTTCTACGCCAACAGCCGCGCCCCCGAATCGCTGTGGCAAGGATAATGTACATACGCCCCGAACGCCAAATTTTTCCGGATCGGTATCAATCCGCCCGCAGGGCCACCAGCGGGTCCACCCGGGTCGCCCGCCGCGCGGGGAGCCAGCTCGCCAGCAGCCCCGCGGCGGCCACCAGGAGCGGCACGGCCACGAAGGTGAGCGGGTCGGTGGCGCTCAGGCCGTACAGCATCCCCGCCAGCACGCGGCTGGCCGCCAGCGCGCCCGCGAGCCCCACCGCCACGCCCGCCGCGACCAGCGCCGCCCCCTGGCCCAGCACCAGCCGCAGCACCGCGGCGCGCTCCGCCCCCAGCGCCATGCGCACCCCGATCTCCCGCGTGCGCTGGCTCACCGAGTAGGCGAGCAGGCCGTACACGCCCACCGCCGCCAGCACCAGCCCCACCACCCCGAACAGCCCGATCAGCCACGCCGCGATCCGCTGCGGCACCAGCGCGGCGCCCGTCATGGCCGCCATCGGCATCGGCGCGCCGAGCGGCAGGTCGGGGTCCAGCGCGCGCAGCTCGCGGCGCAGCGCCCCCAGTGCCGCGCCCTCCGCGCCCGGCGCGGCCCGCACGTGCAGCGTTACCCGCTCGCTGTACACCTGCCCCGCGGGGACGTAGAGGAACGCGCGGGGCTCCTCGCGGATCGACTCGTACTTCCCGTCCGGCACCACCCCCACCACCTCCGCCTCCATGCCGTTGGCCTGCATCCGCTGCCCCACCGGGCTCCGGCCGGGCCACAGCCTTTCTCCCAGCGTGCGGTTGATCACCACCACCGGCGGCGCGCCCGTGCGGTCCCGGTCGGTGAACGTGCGGCCGGCCAGCAGGGGGATCCCCAGCGTGCGGAAGTACTCGCCGTCCACCGCGTTGAAGCCCGCGGCCGCCGTGTCGCCGCCCTCCGCCGGGCGCACCCGCGTCTCGTCCCACTCCCCCGAGAGCGGCACCATCGTTGCCAGCCCGGCCGCCAGCACCCCCGGCGTGGCGCGGACGCGCTCCAGCAGCTCGCGCTGCAGCCGCTGCCCACGCTCCGCGTCGTAGCCGTGCGCGCCCAGGTCCAGCGACGCCACCACCACCCCGTCGGGGTCGAACCCCGTGTCCACCGCCAGCGCCCGCTGCAGCGCCCGCACGAAGAGCCCCGCCGACAGCAGCAGCAGGAGCGACATGGCGAGCTGCCCCACCACGAACGCGCCCCGCAGCCGGCCGCGGCGCCCGCCCCGGGGGCTCCCCTCCTTGAGCGCCGGCACCAGCGAGGGTCGCGACGCCGCCACCGCCGGCGCCAGCCCGAAGACGAGCCCCGTCACCAGCGACACGGAGAGCGCGAAGGCCAGCACCCGCAGGTCGACGGGGAAGTCGAGCGACACCTGCACCGGGAGCGGCAGGCGCACGCCGCGCAGCAGGCGCACGGCCCACACCGCCAGCAGGGTCCCGCCCGCCCCGCCCAACAGGAAGAGCACCACGCTCTCGGTGAGGAGCTGCCGCACCAGCCGCCCCCGCCCCGCGCCGATCGCCAGCCGGATGGCGATCTCGCGCTGGCGGGCCGCGGCGCGCGCCAGCAGCATCCCCGCCACGTTGGTGCTGGCGATCAGCATCACCAGCGCCGCCGTGGCCAGCAGCAGCGACATGAACAGGGTGGCCGCGCCGCGCGCCTGGGGGGGCACCCCCGTCAGCGGCTGCAGCCGCGCGCCGCGGTTGGGGCTGGCGGAGGGAAACTCGGGCGGGACCGAGCGCAGCGCCGCGTCGAGCGCGGCTTCCGTCCCCTCGCGCGTGACCCCCGGCCGCCGCCGGCCGATGAGGTTGAGCCAGGTGTGCCCCCCGCGCTCGCGCGCCAGCGAGCGCCCCGGGTGCAGGAGCTCGTACGCCGAGACCGGCACCCACACGTCGGCGCTCACCCCCACGATCGTCCCCCCGAACCCCTCCGGCGCCACGCCGACCACGGTGAACGGCGCGCGGTTGAGCCGCACCGTCCGCCCCACCACCCCCGGGTCGCCCCCGAAGCGGCGCCGCCAGAACGCGTGGCTGATCACCACCGCCGGGCTCGCCCCCACCGGCTCCTCCGCCGGGCCGAACAGCCGCCCCAGCGCCGGGCGCACGCCCAGCACGCCGAAGTAGTTGTCCGACGCGTCCACCCCCAGCACCACCTCCGCCTGGTCGCCGGCGCGGAAGGAGACCTCGCCGTAGTGCGCGGCGGCCACGTCCAGCGCGCGGGCGCCCGCCGCGCGCACCTCGCGGTAGAACGGGTACGACACGCCCCCCGCCAGCGAGCCGTCGCCCTCCTCCACCCGCAGCGTCACCAGCCCGCCGGGCTCCGCCACCGGGAGCGGGCGCAGCAGCACCGTGTCCACCGCGCTGAAGATCACCGTGGTCGCGCCCGTCCCCAGCGCCAGCGCCAGCACCGCGGCCGCCGTGAAGCCGGGGTTGGCCAGGAGCGAGCGCGCGGTGAAGCGGAGGTCCTGGGCCAGGCCGTCCAGCCAGTCCGCCCGGCGGGAGCGCCGCTCCAGGCGCGCGTCCATGTCGCGGCAGAAGCGGCGCGCCTCCTCCAGGTCGCCGAACTCGCGGCGCGCCTGGGCCAGGGCCGCCTCGCGCTCCATCCCGCCGCGCGCCAGCTCGTCGGCGCGCATGTCCAGGTGGAACTGGAGCTCCTCGTCCACCTCGGCGCCGATGTCGGCGCGCGTGCGCCAGGGGAGGCGGAAGACGCGGCGGACGCCCGGGATGCGCGGCATGTCAGGCCTCCTCCGGCGCGGGGTCCAGCACGCGGAAGACGGCCTCGGCGTAGCGCCGCCAGGTGGAGGTCTGCGTGCGCAGCTGCTCGCGCCCCGCGGGGGTGAGCGAGTAGTAGCGGGCGCGGCGGTTGTTCTCAGAGACTCCCCACTGCGCCTCGATCCACCCCTTGCGCTCCATGCGCCGCAGCGCCTGGTAGAGCGCCGCGTCCTGCACGTCCAGCACCTCCTGTGTGCGGCCGCGGATCCACTGCGAGATCCCGTAGCCGTGCATCGGCCCCCACGAGAGGGTGCGCAGGATGAGGACGGCCAGCGTCCCCTAGATCAGGTCGAGCGAGTCGTCCCCGGCCACGGCATCTCTCCCCTCAAGACGTTCACCTAATCACGTGAGGGGAAGATGCGCGGTCTCCCGCCGCGCTGTCAAGCTTCTCGATCGAAAAGGCGGCCAAAGCCGCGGCTACAACGACGGAAAGCCTCGCAGATCACGTAAGCCGCGGCAGCCCCGGCAAGATGCTCGGAAAACGGCGAAATCACCGGATGTGCGCACGCAATCCACACGATTCCTACCGCCGCGCTCAGCATCTCGCAGCAGCAACCGACAGTAGAACCGACGGGGAAAAATCCAGCCCGCCGGGCCACCCGCCCGGCGGGCTGTCACCTGCTCCACGCCCCGCGCCCCGCCCTACGCGGGCCGGCTCACTCCGTGAGGTAGACGTAGCCCATCAACACCGGGGTCGAGTAGTTGTAGTGGGCCTCCGCGTACTGGGCCTCCGACAGGCTGATCGTGTGGAAGGTGTCATCCAGCAGCGCGTTGTACTGGCGGTACAGCGGAACGGTGCCGGGAAGCTGCGACGTGGCCATGTAGCCCGAATACGCCTCCACCACGATGACATCGCGGCCCTCGCAACCCGGGTCGGTGGAGAGCCAGTGGTCGCTGCTCGTCGACGACGCCCCCGGCACGCAGATAAAGAGAGGGATGTGCCCGCTGGTGGGGGCGGGCTCGAGGAAAAAGTAGTTGTAGTGCTCGAGGGTGTAGGGGGGAGTGTCCGTGTACGGGTACACCGAGTACTGGTGGTCGTTGGTGGCCGCATTGAACAGCCGGTGCATCGCCACGCGGCCCGGCGTGACGGAGGCGTGCGGCGTCGAGCCGAGGCCCTGGCGGGGCGCGGTGGGCTGGTCGGAGCAGGCCGCGAGCGCCAGCACCACGGCCGCTCCCAGAGGAATGCAACGCAGAAGCATGGTGGAACCTCCCGAGATGGCTGCCCCGGATCGCGTGCGTCCGTCCCGGTCCGGGGCGGCTGGGGAACGGACGACTCGAGTGCACACAGTGGATTGCTAAAAGTCTCGAAACGCGCTTGGGCCAGTCCGCGTAACCCGCTTTGCTCGCGCGCAGGATGAGCGGAGCCGCGTGGTGAATTCTCGCGAACCGTTTGGATGGTGCGATGTGCCGGTTTGTCGTATTAAGTCTTAAAATGCTCGCCCCTGAGTATATTCACTCGCTGGCGCCGAGGCAAGGGGTCGAGCGCGGGTTTCGACCTTTCACAACGAGGAACGCGCGGCTCGGCGTGTCCCCGGCTCCCCGGTCCCGGTTCTCCCCGACCCCTCGCCGTGCCACCTCGCTCTGCGCCTGGTTTCGTCGCGCGCAGCGCCAGGGCGGGGGTTGCCGCACCGGCGCCGACGCCGGACAGAAACGCGAACGGCCGGGGCTGCTCGCCCCGGCCGTGTCTTCGATCGTCCCGCGCGTCCGGCGCTAGTTGTCGCGGTCGCGGGCGCCGGTGATCCGCTCGTAGGAGCGGCGCAGGATGTAGAACGGGTTCAGGTTCTCGCCCGACCACCAGCGCGAGCGGTCGCGCAGCACGGCGATGGAGAAGTGCAGGTGGTAGTCGCCGGGCTGGGCGTTCCCCGTGTCGCCCACGTAGCCGATCACCTGGCCGCGGCGCACCCGCACGCCCTCGGCGACACCGGGGGCGTAATGGTCCAAGTGCGCGTAGTAGTAGCGGGTGCGGCCGTCGTCGTCCATCTGGTAGAGCGACAGCCCGCCGCGCGCGCCGCTGTGCAGCTTGATGATGGTGCCGTCGGTGGTCGCCACCACCGGCGTGCCGCGCGGGGCGTGGATGTCGATGGCGTCGTGCCGGCGCCCGCCCGAGCGCGAGTCGTCGTAGGTGTTGCGCAGGCGGTCCGGGGTGATCCCCAGCACGGGGACCAGCAGGCCCAGGCGCCGGGGCTGCTGCGCGGGCTCGGCGGCCGGCTCCCCGCGCGGATTGGTGCGCTCCGAGGTGCGGCGCGCCTCCTCGAGCAGCGCCGACATCCGCGCCGAGGCGGGAGTCTGGGCCGACAGGCTCACGGAGGCCGCGGCCGCCGCGAAGCAGAGCGTGAGCAGGGTGACGACGACGCGCAAGACGAACCGGATCGGGGGGTGTGAGAGTGTGGCGTGCATGGCGTTGTCTCGTTCGGCGGCTCGACTGGCGTGGCGGTGCGTGCGGCGCGCCCGCGGTAGCCTCGTAGCTTTGCGTCCCCGCCTTTCGACGGGTTTGCCGTTGTCGTGAGATCCCGGCTCCTCCGGGCCGGGGTGGGCTGCGTACCACTCGGACTGCGTACCGCGAACTGCCCGGCGCGGTCCTGGTCTCCTCTGCCTGGCGTGAACGGAAACGGCCGAACGCACACGTCCGCCGCGGGGGCGTGGCTCCGGTGTGGCGCGATTGTGAGCAGGAACGCCGCCCATGATAATGCGCCCTCCGCCCACGCGCCAGAGTTTCCGCTCGCCGCCCCATACACCGACCGACGTAAGTCGGTGCCCTGAAAACTGATAGGACGTCGCTGTCGTGGGCGTGCGGAGATCCGGAAGCGCCGTTGCTCGGGAAAGAAAGGTTGCGGATCTTGGAACGATCCTTGTCATAGTGTCGGTTGCGGGCGCGCCTACCTGTCAGACGATCGGCGTATAAACCTGTCCGGCGTTTCCCTGATCCACACTGTGCGGAGATCCAAATGGAGAGCTGCCATGGACGCGTGCAGATCCGCGACGCGCCGGTGGTCAGCATAATCGGAGGGCAGACGTGCGGAGGAACTCAGTCGGGCTGCTTTTGCGGGAACGAGGTCAGGCGCACGGCTTCGGCGATGATGTCTTCCTCCGTCTGGAACCGCTCGGGATTTTCGATCTTGATCGACGCGATCAAACGGGCGTGCGAGATCTCATACCTGGCATCGAGCATTGCGCGCGCGACCTCGCGCAGCATGCGGGCGAAGTCGTCCGGCGTCCCGTTCGCCAGCACGTAGCGAAGAGATACACGCCCGGCGTCGGGGAGACGGACGTACAGCTCCAGCGCCTCCGCGGCGATCCGGGATTCGCTGCGCTCCTCGGCACGCACAACTTCCTCGATGAGGCGGGCGGTTTCTTCGTCCACCTCCACGGAGATCTTCCTGTTGCTCAAGCCGTTCTCCTGGAAGGGGAGCGCTGATTTCCCCAAAGGTACCACGATTCAGCGGATCTGGAAAGGACAAAGTGGACAAGCGGCGGCAGGAGACGATGGATACGCAGGAGGGGCCAGACCCCTCCTGCCCATCCGTCTTTTGTCGTGTAGATTGTCCGCCGTTCCCGACGCCACGTTCTTCTACCGAGCCGCGCCCGCTTGTTTTCGACCCTTCCGACCGCGTCCACCGACGGGGCCCCGGCGATCCGCTGCCGGGGGCTGCACAAGCGCTTCGGCGACACGGTGGCGGTGAAGGCGCTGGACCTGGAGGTGCGCCGCGGCGAGTGCTTCGGGCTGCTGGGGCCCAACGGGGCGGGGAAGACCACCACGGTGGAGATCCTGGAGGGCCTCACCCCGCGCGACGGGGGCGAGGTGGAGGTGCTGGGGATGCGCTGGGAGCGCGACGCCCCCGCCATCCGCGAGCGGCTGGGGGTGCAGCTCCAGGAGAGCGAGTTCTCCGACCGGGCCACCGCCGAGGAGATCGTGCGCCTCTTCCGCTCGTTCTATCCGCGGGGGCCCTCGGTGGACGAGCTGATCGACTTCGTGCAGCTCGGCGACAAGCGCAGGACGCAGGTGCGCAGCCTCTCCGGCGGGCAGCGGCAGCGGCTGTCGGTGGCGTGCGCGCTGGCCGGCAGCCCCGACGTGCTCTTCCTGGACGAGCCCACCACGGGGCTCGACCCGCAGTCGCGGCGGCAGCTGTGGGACGTGGCCGAGGCGTTCCGGGCGAAGGGCGGCACCATCCTGCTCACCACGCACTTCATGGACGAGGCCCAGCGCCTGGCCGACCGGGTGGCCGTCATGGACCGCGGCGAGATCATCGCCCAGGGCACCCCCGCCGAGCTGATCCGCTCGCTGGGCGGCGCGCACGTGATCGAGTTCGCCGCCACGCCGGCGCCGGACGAGGCGGCGCTGCGCACGATTCCCGGCATCACCCGCGTCACCCCGCGCGCCGACACCACGCTGCTGGCGGTGGAGGAGCCGCACCGCGCCGTCCCGGCCCTGCTGGCGCTCATCGGCCGCGCGGGCGGCGAGCTGACCAGCCTCAACACCCACCACGCCACGCTCGACGACGTGTTCCTGGCACTCACCGGGCGGGCCCTGCGCGATGAGTGAGCGGCTCTCCCCCCTGCGCGAGCTGATCCTGCTGCGGCTCAACAGCTTCCTGCGCGAGCCCGAGGCGCTGTTCTGGACCTTCGTCTTCCCGATCATGATGGCGATCGGGCTGGGGCTCGCCTTCCGCGAGTCGCCGGCGGAGCGGGCGCGGGTGGGGGTGGAGCGCGGCAGCGTGGCCGAGCGCTACCTGCCGGCGCTGCGGGCCTCGGCCGAGGTGGAGGCGCGCGTGCTCTCGCCCGACGAGGCGGAGCGTGCGCTGCGCAAGGGCGACGTGGGGGTGCTGCTGGCGGGGCGCGACACGCTGGTCTACCGCTACGACCCCGCGCGCGACGAGAGCCGGGCGGCGCGGCTCGTGGCCGACGCGGCGGTGCAGCGCGGCGCGGGGGGCACCCGGCCGGTGGCGACGAGCGAGGACCGCGAGCGGCAGCCGGGCGGGCGCTACATCGACTGGGTGATCCCGGGGCTCATCGGGCTGAACCTGATGAGCACGGGGATGTGGGGGATCGCCTTCGGGCTGGTGCAGATGCGCTCCAAGAAGCAGCTCAAGCGCCTGACCGCCACGCCGATGCGCCGCCGCGACTTCCTGGTGTCGCAGATCGTCGCCCGCATGTCGTTCATCGTGCTGGAGGTGCCGCCGATCGTGATCTTCGCCTGGCTGGCGTTCGGGGTGCAGGTGCGCGGGTCGCTGCTGGCGCTGGCGGGGGTGGCGCTCCTGGGCGGGATCGCCTTCTCGGGGCTGGGGCTGCTCTGCTCGGCGCGGCCGCGCACCATCGAGGGGGTGAGCGGGATCCTGAACCTGGTGATGCTGCCGATGTTCGTGGTGTCGGGCGTGTTCTTCTCCGCCTCGCGCTACCCCGACGCCGTGCAGCCGCTCATCCAGGCGCTCCCGCTCACCGCCATGGTCGACGCCCTGCGCGCCGTCTACAACGACGGTCTCCCGTTCCCCGCGTACGCCCACGAGGTGGCGATCCTGGCCGCGTGGACGGTGGTCACGTTCGTCCTGGCGCTGCGGATCTTCCGCTGGCAGTAAGTCCGAGTGCGAAGTGCGAAGTGCGAAGTGCGAAGTGCGAAGTGCGAGGGGGCCGGTGTCCACAAGGAGATGTCATCCTGAGGGGGCGTCCGCGCGTAACTTGCATTCGCACAGATGGTTGGACGCTCCCGAAGGATCTATGGGCAGTCTCTGCACGAAGCTCGCTACCGTGGCTCCGTTCCGCCACCGGCTCCGGCGCGGCCGCGGCAGCCCCCGCCCTGGCGCCTGGGGCGCCTGTCCCTCCCCCGAACTTCAGGGGAGGGACTTCGGCGCTTCGCGCGACGGGTGAACGAGGGTTCGCGCATGACAGGACGATTCACCCTATTCGCAACTCCTCCCCCCACGTAAGGCCATCCCATGCCGAAACCCATCCTCCGCTCCCTCGGCATCCTCTGCCTGCTGGGCGCCTGCGCCGGGCCCGCGCTCGGGCAGGGCGGCTTCACGATGGAGCAGGTGAAGAGCTACCCGTTCCCCAACGGGCTCGCCGCCTCGGCGTCGGGAAGCCGGATCGCCTGGGCGCTCAACGAGCAGGGGAAGCGCAACGTCTGGGTGGCGGAAGGGCCGGAGTGGAGGGCGCGCCGGCTCACGCCGTACGACGAGGACGACGGACAGGAGCTGACCGCGATCCAGGTCTCGGCCGACGGCCGGTACGTGGTCTACGCGCGCGGCGGGGACCACGGCTCCAACTTCGACGAGGACGTGCCGGTCAACCCGACGTTCGCGCCCGTCCCGCCGAAGGTGCAGATCTGGTCGGTGCCGTTCGCGGGGGGCGAGCCGAAGCTCATTGCGGACGGCGACGAGCCCGTGCTCTCCCCGCGCGGCGACCGCATCGCCTTCGTGCGTGACCGGCAGGTGTGGACGGCGCCGGTGGACGGCTCGGCCCCGGCGAAGCGCCTCTTCACCGCGCGCGGCGACAACGGCGACCCGCGGTGGTCGCCCGACGGGTCGCGCTTGGCCTTCGTCTCCGGCCGCGGCGACCACTCGTTCGTCGGCGTCTACGCAAACGACTCCACCCCGATCCTCTGGCTGGCGCCCTCCACCTCGCGCGACGGCTCGCCGCGCTGGTCGCCGGACGGGCGGCGGATCGCCTTCGTGCGCCGGCCGGGCGCCGGGGGGCCGCCCGAGCCGGTCCTGGAGCGCCGCCCCGTCCCGTGGGCGATCTGGACGGCCGACGCCGCCACGGGCGAGGCCCGGCTGCTGTGGAAGAGCCCCGCGACGCTCCTCGGCTCGCTCCCCACCACGCACGGCGGCACCAACCTGCACTGGGCCGCGGGCGGGCGGATCGTCTTCCTCTCCTACCTGGACGGTTGGCCGCACCTCTACTCGATCGCCGAGACCGGGGGCGAGCCGCTCCTGCTCACGCCGGGCGGCTACATGGCCGAGTACGTCATCCTGAGCCCCGACCGGCGCTTCCTGGTGTTCGCCGGCAACGCGGGCTCCGACCCCGGCGACATCGACCGGCGCCACGTGGTGACGGTGCCCGTCGACCGCGCCGCGCCCCGGGTGCTCACGCCCGGCGCGGGGCTGGAGTGGACGCCGGTGGTGACCGGCGACGGGCAGGCGATTGCGTTCATCGGGGCCGAGGCGCGGCGCCCGCCGCTCGCCGCGGTGATGCCGGTGGAGGGCGGCGCGGCGCGCTGGATCGGCGAGGAGCGCATCCCGGCGGACTACCCGGCGGCGCGGCTCGTCGTCCCGCGGCAGGTGACCTTCCGCGCGCCGGACGGCGTGGTGGTGCACGCGCAGCTCTTCGAGCGCCCCGGCGGGCCGGCGAAGAAGCCGGCGGTGGTGTTCGTGCACGGCGGTCCGCCGCGGCAGATGCTGCTGGGCTGGCACTACTCGGACTACTACTCGAACGCGTACGCCGTGAACCAGTACCTGGCCGGCCGGGGCTACGTGGTGCTGGCGGTCAACTACCGGCTGGGGATCGGCTACGGCCACGACTTCCACCGCCCGCCGAGCGCGGGGGCGCAGGGCGCCGCGGAGTACCAGGACGTGAAGGCGGCCGGGGAGTACCTGCGCCTGCTGCCGCAGGTGGACGCGCGGCGGATCGGGATCTACGGCGGCTCGTACGGCGGGTACCTCACGGCGCTGGCCCTGGCGCGCGACTCCGACCTCTTCGCGGCGGGGGTGGACCTGCACGGGGTGCACGACTTCACGTCCGACGGCGGGCGGCGCTTCGGGGGGATGGAGTGGCGCTACGAGAAGAACGACCGCGAGCAGGCGGCCGAGGTGGCGTGGCGGTCGTCGCCGGTGGCGTCGGTGGCCACCTGGAGGTCGCCGGTGCTGCTGGTCCACGGCGACGACGACCGCAACGTGCGCTTCAGCCAGACGGTGGACCTGGCGCGGCGCCTGGAGGCGGCGGGCGTCCCCTACGAGGAGCTGGTGATCCCCGACGACACGCACCACTTCATGCGCCACGCCAACTGGGTGCGGGTGAACTCGGCGGTCGCGGAGTTCTTCGACCGGGTGCTGAAGAAATAGTGCGAAGTGCGAAGTCCTGAGTGCGAAGTGCTGATTGCGATGGCGCACTTCGCACTTCGCACCTCGCACTTCGCACTTGGGTTATGCCCGCGGCGGACGCACCAGCCGGTGGCGGTAGCGCGGCTTGATCCGGCGGTTCACGTAGCGGCCGATGGAGTCGGACTGGAGAAGCTGCCCGACCTCCTCCTCGGGCACCTCCAGGTAGTCGTAGACGCCGCCGTTGCTGAACTCCAGCCGCAGCAGGTGCTCCGGCTCCTCGTATCCCACCCGGCTCACGGCCGACGAGTCCACGCGCTGCATCTTCACGGTCCCGCTCCTTGCTCCTGGGTCTCGGTGCCGAAACCGCTCGGCGCCCGGGGAGAAACCCCTCTAGCAAGAAGCGTTCACTTCGTACACTTGTGGCGAGGGAGCACAGACGCCGCGCGGGATCGCGCCGGTGTTCACCGTGGGTACTTTCTGCTCCGACCGGCATCGGTGCGGCGGCGGGCGAGGTGCCCCCTCCCCGGCCCTCCCCCGCTGCGCGGGAGAGGGAGAACACCAGTCTGGGCGCTGCCTGTCGCGCATCAGACCAGCCGCCAGGAAGGCGGAGTAGATCCCTCAGGCGCCGCCGAGATCTGGCGCGGATGCGGGATCGGTGCAGCGGCGCCTTCGGGATGACATCGGCTGATTGACGATGATGGACTGCGTCCCGCCCGTCGCGCGCCAAGCGCGCCAGGGGCGGGGGCTGCCGGCGGCCGCGCGGGTGGCTGTCTCCGAGGATTAGAGTCCAGTGAGGGTCACCGGCGGGGCTTGCGGCGGCGGGGCGGGGGGTGGAATCGTGTCGGCTCGGACGGTGGGGAACTCTGCGCGCCTCTCCGGCATCAAACGCAGGCGCGACTCTGCCGACCCCTTCAGCAGACGGATAGCGAGCCCATGACCCAGCGACGCCTGACGCGCCTGCACCGCATCGCCATCGCCTTCCTGGTACTGGCCGCCTGCCGCGAGAGCCCCGCCGAGGAGGGGGCGCACGGGCAGGCCCCCGGCGGCGGCGCCGCCCCGGCCGAGTGGCCGAAGGTCGAGCCCGGGCTCACGCGCCAGCGGGCGGCGGCGCAGCTCGACTCGTCGCGGCGGACGGCGATCGTGGCCGCGGCCGAGCGGGTGGCGCCGGCGGTGGTGAGCGTGAACGTGGTGCGGAGAGAGCGGGTGGTGCCGCGCTCGATCTTCGAGGAGCTGATGCTGCCGCCGGGCGCCGCGCGCGAGGTGGCGGGGCTCGGCTCGGGGTTCGTCATCCGCGAGGACGGGCTGGTGCTCACCAACGAGCACGTGGTGCGCGGCGCCAGCGCGGTGGTGGTCACCCTGGCCGACGGGCGCGAGCTCGACGCCGAGGTGGTGGGCACCGACGAGATCAACGACCTGGCGCTGCTGCGGCTGCAGGGCGTGCGCGGTGGCGCGCTCGCGGTGGCGCCGCTGGGCGACTCGGACGGGCTGATGACGGGTGAGTGGGTGGTGGCTATCGGCAACCCGTTCGGCTTCCTCCTCTCCAACTCGGAGCCGAGCGTGAGCGCCGGGGTGGTGAGCGCCACCGGGCGCAACATCATCCCCCAGAACGACGGGCAGCGCGGCTACTACCTGGACATGATCCAGACCGACGCGGCCATCAACCCCGGCAACTCGGGCGGACCGCTGGTGAACGCGCTGGGCGAGGTGGTGGGCGTCAACTCGTCGATCCTCTCCAGCACCGGCGGGAGCGAGGGGCTGGGCTTCGCCATCCCGATCAACCGGGCGCGCCGCATCGCACTGGACCTGGCCGACGACGGGCGCATCCGCCGCGCCTGGGTGGGCGCCGAGGTGGAGGCGGTCCCCGCCGAGGGACTCCGGCGGATGCAGGGGGTGCGCATCTCGCGCGTGGTCCCCGGCTCGCCCGCCGCGCGCTCGGGGCTGCGCGAGGGGATGGTGATCCGCGCCGTGGGGCGCAAGCCCGTGCGCACGCCCCTGGACTGGGACGCGGCGCTGCTGAACACGGCGTTCGGGCAGACGGTGGACGTGCGCGTCTCGGAGGGCGGCGCCGAGCGCTCGGTGCGGGTGACGGCGGGCGACATCCCCTCGATGACGGCCGAGCGCATCCAGGCGCTGCGCGACTTCCAGCTGGTGACGCTCACCCCCGCCATCCGCTCGGAGCGCGGCCTGGCGAGCGAGCGCGGCGCGCTGATCGTGGGCCTCTCGGAGGAGGCGCGCAACGTGGGCCTGCGCGAGGGCGACCTGATCCTGCAGGTCAACCGCGTGCGCGTGAATTCGGCCGAGGAGGCCGCGCAGGTGCTGCAGCAGGTGCGCGGCTGGGTGGTGCTGTACGTGGAGCGCAACGGCCGCGTCGGCTCCGTGCAGTTCAGCATCGGCGGATAGCCGCGGCCACGAGACAGGTCCGGGGAGCCCCGGCGGGGTGGCCGACCCGCCGGGGCTCCTCTACGTTGGGTGCCCGCGCGGCGGTACGGAGCTTCCATCCGACGCACTTCGCACTTCGCACTTAGCACTTAGCACTGGAAGTTCATGCGCCGCCTGATCCTCTTCGACATCGACGGGACCCTGCTGCGGGCGGACGGGGCGGGGAAGCGCGCCGTGCGCGACGCCCTCGTGGCGGTGTTCGGCACCACGGGGCCGATCGGCGAATACTCGTTCGCGGGGCGCACCGACCCGGAGATCGTGCGCGACCTGCTGCGCGCGGGCGGGATCGAAGACGGAACGATCGACGCGGGGCTGCCGGAGCTGTGGCGGCGCTACGTGGAGAACCTGGAGCGCGAGATCCGCACGGTGGAGGTGCGGCCGCTCCCCGGCGTGGCCCCGCTCCTGGAGCGCATCGAGGGGGCGGGCGCGCCGCTGGTGCCCGGGCTGCTCACCGGCAACGTGCGCGAGGGCGCGCGCATCAAGCTGGAGGCGGCGGGGCTCGGCTTCGACCGCTTCCGCGTGGGGGCGTTCGGGTCCGACCACGCGCACCGCCCCGAGCTGCCGGCCATCGCGGCGCGGCGGGCGCGTGAGGCGGTGGGCCTCGAGTTCGCGGGGAAGGAGATCGTGATCATCGGCGACACGCCGCTGGACGTGGCGTGCGGAGCGCACCTGGGAGTGCGCACCATCGCCGTCGCGACGGGGAAGCACCCTTTCGACGAGCTGGCGGCGTGCGGGCCCGACCACGTCTTCCGCGACCTGGGCGACGTGGACGCGGTGTGGGAGGCGATCACGGGGTGAGGTCTTCGCGCGCTCGGCGGGCTCCGGCGCGGGGGCCCTCACCCGCCGCCTTAGAGCGGCAACCCTCTCCCAACTTCGGGAGAGGGTGGACTCTGCGGCTTCGCTGCGGGAGCGGGATCCTCGTAGGGGCGAGGCATGCCTCGCCCGGCGGATGCCAGTACATGCGCGGCAGGCGGCCTCGGCGCCGATGCCACCTGTGCTCGGACTCGCATGCTCGCCCCTACGGACCGCAAGGCGCTTCGTGCGACGAACCCCGCGTGAGGGATGCGCGCCCGGAGGGCCGGGACGCGGGCGCGCCGTGGGGTTTGGCGCGACCGTGGCCCGGCGCCGTTGGGCAACGTTGTTTGTTGCCCTACGGCGCGCGCAGCCCGGCCCCCTTGAGGGGGACACGCCCAAACCCGTAGTTGCCGTTGCCGTTGGCTGTTTCGACTCGACAATCTCAAGAAAGACAGAGAGATGCGGCTGCTGGTGCTGGGGGGGACGCGCTTCATCGGGCGGCACCTGGTGGAGATGGCGCTCGCGCGCGGCGACGAGGTGACGCTCTTCAACCGCGGGAAGACGGATCCGCGTGCCTTCCCGGGCGTGGAGCACGTCGCCGGCGACCGCGCGGAGGGGCTGGGGCAGCTCGGGGCGAGGACGTTCGACGCGGTGATCGACACCTCCGGGTACGTGCCCGCCTGGGTGCGCCGCTCGGTGGAGGCGACCGCCGCGACGGCGGGGCACTACGTGTTCGTCTCCACCATCTCCGTCTACAGCGCAGCGCCGCGCGCCGGGATGGACGAGGACGGGCCGCTCTACGACCCCGACTGGACGAGCACCAGCTGGAGGGGCGGCGCCTACGGGCCGATGAAGGTGGCGTGCGAGACGGTGGTGCGGGAGCGCCGTCCCGACGCGGCGATCGTACGCCCCGGCGTGGTGATCGGCCCCGGCGACTACACCGACCGCTTCCCGTACTGGGTGCGCCGCGTGGGCCGGGGCGGCGAGGTGCTGGCTCCCGGCGATCCCGCGCGCCCCGTGCAGGGGATCGACGCGCGCGACCTGGCCGCCTTCCTCCTCCACGCGGCCACGGAGAGGACGTCCGGCACCTTCAACGCCGTCGGCCCCGACCGGCCCACCACCCTCGGCGGGATGCTGGAGACCATCCGCGACGTGGCGGGCTCCGACGCGCGCTTCACCTGGGTGGACGACGCCTTCCTGCACGCCCGCGGCTTCAAGCCCTGGGGCGAAGACCTGCCGTTCTGGGCCGACCCGTCCGAGGCCGACTTCTTCACGCTCTCCAACCGCCGCGCCGTGGAGGCGGGCCTGCGCCTGCGCCCGCTGGCCGAGTCCGCGCGCGACACGGCGGCCTGGGAGCCCACGCGGAAGGCGGAGGCGCGCAACGGCGGCCTCTCCCCCGGGCGCGAGGCGGAGCTGCTGGCCGAGTGGCACGCGCGCGGAAGCGGCGGATGAGCGATCGCTTCGGCGTCCGCCGCGCCACCGCCGCCGACGCGGAGGCGCTCGCCCGCCAGCGCGCCGAGATGTTCCGCGAGATCGGCGGCCTCGCCGAGGAGCTCTACGCGCCGCTGGTGGCCGCGTCGCGCGCCTTCTACGAGCGGGCGATCCCCGCGGGCGAGTACGTGGCGTGGGTCGCCGTCCCCGCGGAGCGGCCGGACGAGGTGGCCGCCAGCGCGGGCGTGCAGCTCCGCGCGCTGATGCCGCGCCCCACGGCGGACGGGCGCCTGGCCGAGGCGCCCGTGCAGGGGTGGATCGTGAACGTCTACACCGAGCCGGCGTGGCGGCGCGGCGGCCTGGCCGAGGGGCTGATGCGAGAGCTGCTGGCCTGGGCGCGCGAGGCAGGCGTCGACGACCTGGTGCTCCACACGACCGAGGACGGCCGCCCGCTCTACGAGCGCCTCGGCTTCGTCCCCGTCCCCTACATGCGCTTCTCGGGCGAGCCGTACTGAC